>CBEULQ010000471.1:0-3136 GCA_965543975.1 uncultured Desulfocucumis sp.
CACGGAACGTTAAGCACTTCCGTATGGTCAAGGGGTTGATTGTTTTTAATTTGCCGGAGCAGTAGGGGTGAAGATTACGCAATTAAACGAGATACTTAATAAGGCTGCCTTAATGTTAAAGCAAGAGGGGATTGATTCCCCCCGCCTGGATGCGGAGGTGCTGCTGTCTCACTGCCTGGGAGTGGAAAGGGTGGCGCTTTATGTCAACAGTCATAGGGATTTGGATGCCTGTAGTATACAAAGGTATTTTTCCCTGGTGGAACGTAGGGGGCGGGGAGAACCGGTGGCCTATATCACCGGCGTGAAGGAATTCATGGGGCTGGATTTTACCGTAACGCCAGATGTCCTGATACCCCGGCCGGAAACAGAGCTGCTGGTGGAGGCGGCTTTGAGCGATATAAAGGGGCGGTTTTCCGTGTCGCACTTGCACAAGCGCGACAGAGAACCGTCCCCTTGTCGCATAGTGGATGTTGGGACAGGCAGCGGAGCCATAGCCGTAAGTTTGGCCAGCTATTTGCCCGGGGCAAAAATTTATGCCGTGGATATTTCTCCGGAAGCACTGGCCGTGGCC
Organism: uncultured Desulfocucumis sp.; assembly: GCA_965543975.1. Classification (GTDB taxonomy): domain Bacteria; phylum Bacillota; class Desulfotomaculia; order Desulfotomaculales; family Desulfocucumaceae; genus Desulfocucumis. Next base: position 572 of record CBEULQ010000471.1, read on the forward strand.
CGGATAAATGCTGAAAGGCACGATGTGACGGACAGGATAGTATTACTTTGCGGAGATTTACTTACCCCACTGCCCGGGGAAATCATTGGGGGTGTAGATTTAATAGCCGCCAACCTTCCCTATGTGCCATCCGGAGAAATGCCCGGGTTAATGCCTGACGTGGGCCTGTACGAGCCTCATAAAGCCCTGGACGGGGGGTTCGACGGCCTGGATTTCTACCTCCGGCTCATTCCCATGGCCGAAAGCTTTCTTCGGCCCGGGGGGGCGCTGCTTATGGAGATTGCCCCTGGCCAGGCGGAAAAGTTATCTCAAACGCTGCGACAAAGGGGACAAGTAGGACAAGGGGACGGTTCTCTGTCCTACTTAAGGCAAGCGCGACACCGAGAATCATTTCCTTGTCGCAGATACCGCACCTGGCAAACCGAGATTCTACACGACCTGGCCGGCCGGGAAAGGCTTGTGGTGGCGAGGGTTAGCTAAATACTTTCACCCCGTTTAACACCGTAAAAAAGCCTATGGTCATAATCAGACAGGCGCTGGCCAGGGTCAATCCCCTGCCCGTGCCACCCCCAGGCAGTCTTTTCAACAGAGAAGACGCTTTCACAAATACAAGCCCCACCGCCACCAATGCTGCGGCGCCCCCTATGCCGAACGCCAGCACCAGCCAGATACCCTTGGCTATTTTTCCTGCGCTCAGCGACATGAGCAGTACCGCCAGCGCCCCGGGACAGGGCATCAGCCCGTTGCTGATGCCCACCAGCAGGGCACTGACCCTGGAGCCCCGGGGTTTTATGTTCGGGCTATGATGACAGCACCCACAGGCTTTTTTCCGGAGCCTGGCCAGCATGCTGAAACCAATTATTACAATGAGTATCCCGGAAAACATTTTTAAATAACCCTCAAATCGCTCCCCAGGAACCCCGGCCCCGGTGGAAACTGCCCCAACCGCGTTATCCAGCAGGAATGCCAGAGTGATAACCACCAGAGTGTGGGTTGCCGCTGAGGATATGCCCAGCGTCAGGGCATCCGAAATCCGGGAGCCCGAAACAGCCAAATAAGCCCCCATCACACTCTTGCCGTGGCCCGGCTCCAGGGCATGCAGCGCCCCCAGGCCAAGAGCCGAAATTATTCCCCAGTATAAATCCACCGGAACACCCCCGGATAATGATATATAATTACAAACTATGGTTATTCCCGGCCTTAATAAAAAATACTAAAAAAGGTTATTTCAGCATTTTCCGTTAGCCCCGCCGAAACCTGATATTTTAAAACGGAGCCCGTTGTGTTAAACTACCCAACAGGAAAAGCATGGGGTAGTAATTTATGGAAAAAAATATAAAAACCGAATTTTGGGCTGTTGATGGGAAATACCCGGACCCCGGTATTATCAATAAGGCCGGTGAAATTATCCGTGATGGCGGCCTTGTGGCGTTTCCCACGGAAACCGTATACGGACTGGGAGCCAGTGCCCTTGACGACAAGGCCGTCGCAGGAATATTCATGGCCAAGGGAAGGCCCCAGGACAATCCCCTGATAGTTCATGTGGCCGATATGGACAAGGTTTGGGAACTTGCTTCCATGGTTCCGGCGCAGGCAGCCGGGCTGATGGAAAAATTCTGGCCGGGCCCCCTGACGGTTATACTAAGGGACGGGGGTGTAGCGGCGAAAAAGGTTACCGCCGGGTTGGACACGCTGGCCCTGCGCATGCCGGACCACCCTGTAGCCCTGGCGTTGATCCGGGCGGCGGGTGTTCCCATAGCCGCGCCCAGTGCCAACATATCCGGACGTCCTAGCCCCACCACCGCGGAGCATGTTAGAAATGACCTGAGCGGTCGCATTGACGCAATACTGGACGGCGGGCCGGCAGGGCTGGGAGTTGAATCCACGGTTGTTGATTTATCCGGGGAGATACCCGTGTTGCTGCGTCCGGGGGGGATTACTCCCGGGCAGATTAAATCTGTTACGGGAAAAGTCATACTGGACCCATCCCTGGAGCCGGGTGGGATTTTATCGGGGAAACCACGGTCGCCTGGGATGAAATACCGCCATTACGCTCCTTCCGCTCCCATGGTGCTGGTGGAGGGTACTCCGTTCCGGGTGGCGGGGGTTGTTTCGCAATTGCTTGAGGAGAATTTAAACCAGGGTAAACGTGTTGGCGTGCTCTGCCGTGAGGAGAATACCGGCCTGTACCCGGGGGCAGCTGTGGTCAGCGCCGGTGCTGCGGGTGAACCCGCCGGTATAGCTTCCAATCTATATGCGGCCCTCCGCTGCCTGGACCAAATGGGAGTAGATTTAATTCTGGCTGAGGGTGTTGAGCCCCGGGGAGTCGGGCTGGCCGTGGCCAACCGTTTGCGGCGGGCTGCAGGAAAAATCATTAATACAGGAAAGTTTTGCGAATAGAATTTTAGAGAGTTGGGGACATTCGGAGGACAATTAATGAGCGTAACAACACTGATTTTGTTGGCAGTAGCCCTGGGAACCGACGCCTTTTCCATGTGCCTGGCCATAGGCATTACCGGGGTTAAAAGGCGACAGATGTTTTTGATAAGCGTGACCGTACTTATT
>CBEULQ010000472.1:0-3136 GCA_965543975.1 uncultured Desulfocucumis sp.
GTTTTCGAGCCGTAATCATTGAGCTTAATTTAGCCAGCCTTTTCAGCGCTTTCAGTGTAGTGATTTTGTACGGAAGATTGAATAACATTAACAGGGGAGCTAATGGCCACCATTGAGGTGGCCTGACTTTTTTTAGGTGTTAAATTCTAAGGTATAATCAAAAGTTCTGCTCAGGTTTTCGAGCCGTAATCATTGAGCTTAATTTAGCCAGCCTTTTCAGCGCTTTCAGGTTTTCGTTGTCTCCGGTTTTTGCCCGTCGCAGCGCTTTTTCCAGCATGGATATGGAACGGTCATAGTTTTTGCGGTCCACCGGGAAGGGGTGGCCATCCTTTCCGCCGTGGGCGAAGCTGTATCGCACCGGATCTCTGTGACTGGGTTTTACACCGTATACAACCTCTCCCACCAGCGCGAAGGCCCGGACAGTGGCGGGACCTACACCTTCAACAGAAAGAATCTCTTCGTAAGATGAAGGTTTTATGTCGTAAAGTCTGGACAGGGTTTTTTCCAGCCTGCCGGCCTGGGGCACCGGATGGGAAGCGGGAAGGTTCAGCACTCTAATTTTATCCCGGGGCAACTGGTGCAATTTTTTTATGGTTTGCAGCACCTCATCCGGCTTTTCACCGGCCAGGTAAACCGCCGCGTCCCTGGCGGCGCAGCTTTCCTCCGCCACCATATTGAGGGTGATATTCATGGGATTGCCGCATACCGCCGCATGGGGTTCGTTAACAAAATCATTCACCCGGTCACTGCTCCAGTGATACCGCCGGGCCCAGCCGCTGGTCTGGTTCATTCCCTGTTGCACCACGGCCCAGTTGCCGTCACCGGTAAAGGCGAAAACATGGTGGTAAATCTGAAAACCATCCTGCACTGCGGAATTGTCTACCTTTGCAGCCATTTTAGACGCGTAGCGCAAACCCTCCACGTTTATCCCGAGGCCGTAACTATCCGCGTATTCCTCGATTTCCAGGGGCGTTTTCCTGGAGGTCATGGCCTTGCCACCGGCAATATATATGCCCAGGCTGCGCTGTTTGGGGCGCAGCCCTTCTTTAAGCGCTCCACAGAGTACGGTGGTAAGTCCTGACGAATGCCAGTCAAAGCCCACCACGCAACCCAGAGCCTGAAACCAAAAGGGGTCCGAAAGGCGTATAAGCACTTCTCCGGGACCGTATTCCTCTATAATCGCTTCTACAATGGCCGAGCTAAGTTTAACCATCCGGTCAAAAAGCCACCGGGGGCAGTGGTGCCCGTGTAGAGGCAGGTTTGCTATACCTGTTCTCACATTTTCACCCCTAGATTCGAGAATAATACAGAGGCCGTTCAATAACGGCCTCCTGACCCGAAGGTCGTCACAGGCATATTATACCATCGGAACAGGTGTTTGGGAAGTGTTTATCGCTTTTATCCGCTGCGCAAAGGTTGGTGGTGTGTGTGGTTTTGAAAGTCAAAGGGTCATGTTGTCGGCGGCCCTATCCAGAATTCCAGCTGCGTCCTCTCGCAGGTTCTCACGCAGATATGCCGCTGTTTCAATGATGATTTGATGTATTTTAGCCGGGCCGAGGCTGTAAAAAAGTGATGTCAGCACTAAATATTGCTCGTCCATATCCATTGAAGAAACTATTTCGTTGATATCCTTAAAATTCATTAATCTACCTCCCTCCGCCTGGTGCGGGAGTCTACATAGAAATGTGTATAGTCGATCTCATTCGTATACCTTTGAGAAAGTATTCCACGATATCCGGATCAAATTGCGTTCTTTTCCCGTGTTTCAGCCTACTTACGGCGTCCCTGTGGGAAAAGCCGCGCCGGAAGGGCCTGTCGGTGGTCATTGCCTCATATGCGTCGGCCACAGTAATTATCCTGGACATCAGGGGAATGTCGGCACCGGCAATCTCGCCGGGGTAACCCCGTCCGTTGAAGAATTCATGGTGATGTAAAATTACCGGGGCAAGATGACTGATGGGCTGCAATTTATTAACCATTTCCGCTCCGTATTGAGGGTGCTTTTTTATCAAAGACCATTCTTCCTCGTCCAATACGTCGGGTTTGTTAAGCAGGTTAATGGGAATTATCAATTTACCCGCATCGTGAAGCAGGGAGGCAATATAAAGATAGTTCATATCAATTTCGGGCAGTCCTGCTTCTTTGCCAATCATAAGGGCATATCCGGCCGTTCTAAGTGAATGTTCTCCCACTAACGCATCCCAGCCTGTTGTGGCTTTGGCAATGGCAATTATCAGCCGGTCATAATCCTGACCGTTGAAATTGTTTATAGCTTTAACAATACCCATCGGTAAACCCATACATTATCCTCTGTCTCAAAAGGGTTGTTTATGGAATACTTAACCAAATATATTAATATTTTATCATGGGTATAGGGAAAAAACACCATTAAGTTGCATTTTCAGATACAAAGGGCCGGTTTTGCTCTGAAATATATCGGCCATGTTGAGCTATATGATGCATTTGCCGTCCAGTATCCGGCTTTTGAAAAACTGCTGCGGATGAATAGAAAGAAACAATTTGAACGGAAACGAAGTGGGTCTGGGGCCTGTACCGGCGGGAGAATTATTATGTCATTGCTCAAGGGATGAACACTGTAATGTTAACCTCGGGCTGGCTTTCATGTGGAAAAGATATATAGGATATCTTTTATAAAAGAAAAAGCCGCAGTAATTTCTGCGGTTTTTCTTTCATTTGACAATAGCGTAAAGTGCATTTTCCGAGCTGTCATATCTGGCGTCAAATTTACCCTTTTGGGTTATGTCAAACTGGTTAAAAAATCCTTTTCCAAAAACTTTAGTCTTTTTAATTTCCATTCCGCCTTCTTGTACCGCTTTTACCCTGATAGTTCTGCTGTCTCTGTCATAAGCAAGTTCAATTCTATTGGTGCCTAACTTTTCCCTGGCAACATTATTAAATACTATTGAAGTTTTTGATAAAGATATAATGGGTGCTTTTTCCTGTCTGTCTCCCCGTGGCTTGTATACTTCAAAAGACATTTGAACAACCTCCTTTTATTCTGCTGCAACAAATTTTAAGTAATTTTACTTATAGGTCTACAGTCCTATGAGGGTGATATGTATAGTTTTTTCTTTAAACATACAGTTGCTAAATCATCACTCCTTCCAACGCATAT
>CBEULQ010000473.1:0-3130 GCA_965543975.1 uncultured Desulfocucumis sp.
TAGCCGCCACATACGGACAAAGCGCTCACCGTACATCTCCCGTACTTTGTCCACATTTTTTTCGAAGCCTTCCGCCCAACGGTCCAGGGTCATGGCATAATGCATCCGCAGGCTCTCCACATCAATGACGTGAAAATCGTAATCAGGCAGCAGCCAGATTACTTCACGCAGGGACGGAATATAGCCCCCGGGGAAGATGTGCTTTTCGATCCAGGAGTTTATCGGCCCTTCCTTGGTATGGGTGATGGTATGAAGTAAAGCCAAACCGCCTTTCTTTAAAAGCTCTTGCAGCGCCAGCATGAAGTGGGGATAATTGGCCTGTCCCACATGCTCAAACATCCCGACACTGGCTATTTTGTCAAAGTTAATCCCGATTTTAGCCAGTACTCGGTAATCCAACAGTTCCACTTCCACCCGGTCTTGCAAACCCAGTTTCGCAATTCGGCGCCGGGTTTCCCGGAGTTGTTCCTGACTTAAGGTAATCCCCATGGCCTTAACCCCATATTCCTGCGCGGCTCGGATGATCAGCCACCCCCAACCGCTGCCGATATCCAGAAGAGTTTCCCCGGGGCGAAGCTGTAATTTTTTCAGCACATGGTCAATCTTCTGAATCTGGGCCTGGGTCAAGGAGTCCCCGGGACTTTGGAAATAGGCGCAGGAGTAACTCATGGTTTGATCTAGCCAGAGGGAGAAAAAATCGTTCCCCAAATCATAGTGATACTGAACATCTTTCAGCTGTTTACGTAATGGTATGGGCTGCGGTAATCGGGAAAGTATGCTGGCCACAATGCGCCCCTTCCGGGATTGGCTGAAGACTTCCATGTTTGAGTTGGCAAACTTGACTATTTCGTCCATTTCCCCGGAAAAGTCAATGCTACCATTCATGTATGCTTCACCTAAGGCCAATACGGGGTCCTTTATAATGTTCTCGTAAGGCACCTTTGTGTTAAAAATTACTTTAAATGTAGGATCATCTTTCCCGTACAGCTCAGTTGTGCCATCCCAGTAAGTAACTTCAAAGGCCCCCGAGTCAACCTCGTTAAAAACTTTCTGAAGCACGTTCTTTTTCATAAATCTTCTCCTTCGTATCAAATAGTAAAAATAGTTGTCCGTCGTCTGATTCCTTTGTGTATTTTAAATTAGAAGCATACACCTTATATATAGTGTATGCTTCCCTTTGTCTCTTTAAACATTTAAGTTAACTTTCACTTGCAACACGGCTACCATGGTATAAAGTAAAAAGAGCAATAAAAATTCTATTTAAAATGCTCATTAATCAATTAATCCTTATAATTTCTTTTTTGCTGTAAAAAGTCGGTCAATTTTATTATCTTGAAAAATGAGCAAGCAGAATTAACAAAATAATGATACCAGAATAACCAGTATAAGGGAGATTTAAATTGTCTTAGTTTTCGTTTTAGGTAGTTTGACATAAAGCATAGCAACCCCCTTAAGTCAATGTATGGGCAGAAAATAAATAGGTTCACTTAAAAAACTCCGATGGTCCCCCAAGGTAACGCCTGCATATTATGTTAAAAATAAACTAAAAGGGGGAGCAGCATGACAACATACTTTGTACAGCCAGGGGATACCCTTTATAGGTTATCAAAAGGTTTTAACTGTTCAATAGATGATATATGTCGTACAAATTCCATCACTGCAAATCAAATCCTCCGGGAAGGGCAAACCCTGCATATCCCTGACAGATCGGGTGAAATAATGCTATCAGCCTGTTCCAATACCACCAATACCACCAGGGCCTGCGGCTGCAACTTATTTGAGACCGAAACATCGGTTAGCCGGTTGGTTTTTTTCAGTGAACGTCCCAAGGCGGTATATCTGGCCAGGAATGATGTTTTCGCTGAGGCGGCGGCAGCTTCAGCGCTGCAGCATTTTCCCGCTAACGGCCCGCTGTTATTAACGGACCCCAACCGTCTGCCAGAAGTTGTAGCGGCTGAAATACGCCGGCTAAACCCCGGCGGGGCAGCGGGCAGCGCCCAGGTGGTGGTTGTGGGCAGCGTGGGTGAAGGTGTGCTGGCGGATGTGCGCCGGCTGGGTTATTCCGTGGAACGGCTTGCGGGAGCTAACATGTTTGAAACGGCGGCCCTGGTGGCTCAAAGAAGAGGCTATCCGGAAGACATACAATTGATTTCCACCGATCCTAACTCAGGAGGGGCGGTGGCAGCCAGTTGGTCGGCCCACACGGGTGACCCCACTTTGCTTACGGAAAGTGAACGATTACCAGAGGCAACCAGGAAGGCTATCCTGAACACTAGAAATGCAAAGATATATGTTATCGGCGGACCTCAGTTCATTTCAGATCGGGTACTGGATGAACTGCGCACCCTCAATGTAACCTTCGTGGACCGCATTGCGGGTGCCGATCCCTATGAAACTTCCGTTTTATTTGCCCGATACAAAAGCCCGGTAAGTGATTATGGGTGGAATCGTAACACCAAAGACGGCTCGGCTTATAGTTTCCCTTTATTTGAACAATGGCAGTATTTGGTCTCCTCCACACCGTTTTCGCACATGGGAAAGCATACGCCATTTTTGTTTGTTAACCGGGATTCTGTTCCTCCCGTTGTGATGCGATACATTGAAGAAGTAAATCCCCGCACCATGGATCAGCCCCCCTTTATGCACGGTTTTTTAATCGGCTCCCCCTGTATAATCAGTGAAAGTGTTCAATCAACCCTGCACCAAGCCCTTTCCATTGATCAGCCACATATGTAGCGGTGTTTCTTTGAGCCTTAACTGACCCAAAAGGTTATGATAGGATTATTTGACATAAGTCCCAACAAAAAACACTATCATGTCTTATATCTGTTTTTCGTTATTATCATTTTCTCAATTAAAAATCCGAATATAACCCCTGCCAGGCCACCTAAAAGCGCACCGGATACAGGGCTGCCTGATAAAACGAATTGTAAACCGACTTGCATACCTACCGACATGCCGATAAAAATTTCATCAAGGTAGGTTGTCTTTTCCGGGCGTGACACTCCATCTTTTTCAAGTTTATAGTTTATGGTTTTTGCCTTGTCGTACGCTTGCCATATGGAAAAAGCATAAATAGAAGGATAAAAAGATGCCCATTGAAAATCCAAAATATCAAATTAATTTGGGA
>CBEULQ010000474.1:0-3122 GCA_965543975.1 uncultured Desulfocucumis sp.
GAGCACATTAATTCCTGGGGTAGAATTTGACATTAATAGAGGGTCATTGATAAAAATGGTTCGTGTTAATGTAGTAAATAATAAATTGCTATTCATCGCAGGCCAAACCTACAATGATCATTCGTGGTTGCCCGGAGGTTTATACGTGGCCGAAGACATAAAATCTGCCCAAAAAATAAGCTTACCTGAGCAAAATGTATTGCCAATGGATACCCTCGTTCGTGGCAACACCGCGTATGTATTGGCATATGTAAAAATATCAAACAATGAATATATGAATTTAGTATATAAGTCCGATGACCTTATTAGTTGGACAGAACTTTTCAGGTTTAATAAAGATACATTTGAAGAACTGAATGGTGATTTCTACTTTGGTTTGGGATGCTATACAGATTATCTACCTTCAAGCACTGGCACAATTCTAATGGTTAAAAATCTACATAATGAGCGAAATTTCCACCGATCATAGTTAAAACTTGCGCTCTCCACATAGTAGTTATAGCGTAGGTCATTACGGACTCTAAAAGAAAAACTCTCTTGTAACAAACAACTTAAAGCCTCTCCGAAGCTATAATACAGAGAGGCTTTTTTTCTGCGGTTAGTTTTCCGAATAATTTAAGTTGATTATTTCCAGTTTGGGTAATAGTTAACCTTACAGCCCAGGGATTCTCCCACAAATCTCAGCGGCACCAGCACCCGGGAGTTTTTCATTGTGGCAGGTACATCCAGATCAACCAAATATCCATTGAGATACGCCATGTTGCTGTCAACCTTTAGCAGCAGGAGTACATTTTCCTTTTGGGCTTTAACCTGTTTTAAAAAGGGGTCCCAGGTCACTTTCGCGCCCAGGGTTTCAAAAACTGCCCTGACCGGGATCAGCACCCGGCCATTTACTATTACAGGTGGTACATCAGAGGTCAAAAGACTGCCGTTTAACTTTACCGTGATGTTGTTGTTCCCGGCAAACACATCTATGTAGGCCGGTTCCCCCGCCCCCGGAGGCAGCCCTTCACTGCTTCCTTTATACAGCACCATGTAGTCCGCTATTATTTTTACCGCTTCCTGGCGCATGTCCATTACCAGAGATTTATCGTTCAGCGCCTGTTCGGTAAGCACCCAGGATTCGCTCATAACCGACTGTGCCCTTGCAATTGCCAGTATGACGGACACCGTAAAACTGTCTGTCTTCTTTTCCTTTGCCTTTTCAAGGTAAGGTACGGCTCTTTCCGGGCTAAAATAGTCGTCCATTAAAAGAAGATATCCCAGGCAGAACAGTTCATCTCCGCTTAAATTTTCAACTTCTAATTGGTCAACGGGCTTGTTATAAAGTATATTGCTAAAAGTATCAGCATTGTTTTTTCCATCGGCGTCCCAGGATAGTGCGTTGATTACAGCCGCCTTGACATCCACCGGGTTTCCGGCGGCTTTTAAGTATTCGGCTATTAGCGGTGTTATTATTCCCTCAGCTTTGGCCTGCTTAACAATCTCAACATCCATATACGCCTCGCTAAAGGGGGTTGACGTAACTGGAGAATCAGCATAAGCGCCCCGGGGGATTATAGCAATCAACCCGACAAGAAGGACAGCAACCAGTATTTTTTTCATGTCTTCATACACCCTTTTTATTTCGCTAACAGCCTGTAAGACCCCTCCTCGAAGGTCGGGAATCAGGCTCACTTATGTTAAATATATTACATCCTTTTACTGAGCCGGTCTACCGCAATCTCAGAGGAAATCAATTGTTCTTTATAATTTCCCCCAGCAATACCGGCCTGGCGGGAGGGCGGAAGGATGTTTCGGTATTATTGCCATTTGCATCGCCTGTCTCGTGATTCAGCACTTTTTCCACCAGCGGCTTGCATACCCGGCCCTGGCACATACCCATACAGGCCCGGGTGCGTTTTTTTACGCCCCCCACGGTGGTAGCCCCGTCCTGCACGGCCTCTTTTATTTCACCCAGCGTAACTTCCTCACACCGGCAGACTATCAACTGGTCGTTCACCACTGTCCCCTCCCGGCATATTCCAGATATATTCTCTCCATAATCCGGCCATCCTGCTTCTTCCCCCGTCAATATCCGGATAAAATCTTATGGGAGTCTCTGCCCTGACCTGCTCCACCCCGGCATAGGCTGAATCAATCTCTTTCTGCGGATTGTTACCATGTTTACCCAGGTAACCGGCAATTCCCGCCCCGGCCAGGGTACCCTGGGCCATGGCCACCGGAGCTCCTTCTATACCGGTGATGTTTCCGGCCACAAATACCCCCCTCACCGGTGTCTGCATGGCGGGGCCATGTAAAGGTATTTTCCCGCCCAGTTGCGGAACATCCACCAGGGGGCAGCCCGCCAGCGAGGCCAAATCCGCCAAGGGATACAGACCGCCGGATATGCACACGGCGTCCACCGGTATTTGCGGATAGTCCCATTCCCGCTCCCCGCAGTGGCTCACCCCAGCCGTAATAATCCGTTCCGCCAATCCACTTCCCTCAATTCCGACCACCGCCCGACGCAGGAATAACGGTATACCCCATATTTTAAGGTTTGAAAGGGAGCAAATTCTAGCACCAATATTTTTATACCTGCCGCCGAAAATACCGGCCGCTGTTTTAAGCCAGAAATCCGGGGACATGTCGGCGGACCGTGAGAGGCAGCCTAGTACTTCCGGAGGCATGCCCATATCCCCGGTAAGCAGTCCGGGAGGAGGCAGAAAGATTCCCACCACTTCCACCCCGGCCCTTTTCATCTCTCCGGCCACCGATATGGAAAGAGGATCGACACCCACCACCGCCACTCGATTGCCGGGACGCACCCTGTGCAAATTGGTGAAAACCTGGGCCGCACCCACGGACATTACGCCTGGCAGTGTCCACCCGCTAACCGGCACTGCCCGTTCTGCGGCGCCGGTGGCAAGTAATACCGCCGTAGCTTCTATATCCCCGTTAAATGCCCCGGTAATGTAAAGCCTTGGCTCCGGCGTTATGTTCCATACGGTTACCCCGGTTACAATCCTAACCCCGGCGGATACAGCCCGCTCCGCCAGTTCAAAGGCAATTTTTTTACCGTTCCACAAACGCTTCCCTATAGGTTTTTTATTGTTTTCATACAACTGCCCCAGAAGCCG
>CBEULQ010000475.1:0-3118 GCA_965543975.1 uncultured Desulfocucumis sp.
TAATCTTTATAGTTATATCTGACTATTTTTATTAAAATATGCAGAATCAGACAAAATGTGACTGTCTCCCATAGTTTACCTTTAGCGTTTTAGCTAAAATCTTTCGATCCGGTGCAAATATGAACACCAATGTTGAAGTCCTGTACCACAGGTACCTTTTCAGTCATGATTAATATCATGGTTGGAATTTTGGTTTTTGTGCGGGGATACTGTCCGTGCAGAAGATACAGCCCGGCTTAAGCCGGGAAGGGTGAAGCCCAGTTGCCAAACTCCTATAGCGCCGACGGCGGTTGAGGACAGGTAATAGGTTAGATGCGCCGTTAGGGCGACACAAAGGGCACATCCGGCAGAGTATTTGTCACCGAAGGGAATGAGCAGCGCCTGCTGGCCGATGAACTGGAATACGCCGATAAAGCCGGGTGTGGAAGGAATGGTGATGGCAAAAGAAAGCGCCACAACCATAAAAGCAGCTTCAACCATTTCTGCCTGGGGATGAAATGCCTTAAGAATGCACCAGTACATGCCAATTAAAAGGGCCCATGCTATCAGAGACAGCGACAGGGTGGATAATGCGATTTCCGGCCGTACCATTCGGTCAAAGCTCTTTCCATATTCACTCCAACCTCTCGCTAGGAAAGGGAAACGAAGTTCGACCCACTGGCGGCCCCGGGCAAAAAGAGCCATGACCCCCAGGGCACCCAGCGACACAGCGGCGAACAACACCCCCGTTCTCGCTACAGCCGGAGGAACGGCCATGAAAGGTAACACGGCAAGCAAGGCGAGAATGACCATCAACACATCAACCAGCCGTTCCACCACGACTGTTGACATAACGTGTACCAGCGGCATGGAGCTGCAGCGAAAGATGGCGAAGGACCGTGCAATGTCACCCAAGCGCAAGGGAAAGACATTGTTAAAGAGATAACCCGTGCCCTGCGCCCAAAGGGTATCCCTCAGCCGTACTTCCGGCCCCAAAAGTGTTCTCCAGCGAAGGGTGAGAATAAGAATATAAGCCAGTTGGAGAATCGCCACAGGTGCCAGGAATACGTAACGGGCTTCTTCCAGGGTACTGAACAGCATCTTGAAGGGCACGCCCCGGAGAGCCAGCCATAGACAAAAACCGCTAAGAAGAACCCCGAGCCAAAATCGGTAAGACCGAATTAATTCCATTTTCTTCACACCTGTTCCACTGGCCGGCTTACCCCCTAGGTGATCAAATTGCATGGTATGCCGAGGAAATGCTCCTCATTTTTGATCGCCCGGTATTTTAGAGTTTCATGAAGGGATCTACGTCCTTTCTGTCTTCTTTGGCGTCGCCACCACGGTGGGACAGGACAACCAGCACTGTTTGCAGCAATATTTTCAGGTCCAGCCAGAAAGAATAGTTTTGTACGTACCAGAGATCCAGTTCAATGCGCTCCGGCCAGTATAGAGCTACTCGTCCGTTGACCTGGGCCCATCCGGTGACCCCGGGGCATACCATAAACCTTTTTAATTGCCTCTCATCGTATTTGTCAAAATGATGCAGCGGCGCCGGCCTGGGGCCCACCAAGCTCATTTCTCCCCGAAGGACGTTGAAAAGCTGGGGCAGTTCGTCTATACTGGTCTTTCTGATAAACTTGCCCACAGGGGTTATACGGGGGTCATCCTTCTCTACAAACATGCCCGGGCCAATATTTTGGGCGTTGGGGATCATACTCCTGAATTTATACATCCAGAAAATTTCCATGTTCATCCCCAGGCGCTGCTGTTTGAAGAAAATGTCGCCAGGTGAAGTTATTTTTATGGCCAACGCAACCATAATTAGCAAAGGACTCAAGAAAACCAGTATTATTAAGGTGCCTATTATATCAAACAACCTTTTAAAAGCCTGATTCCTTTTCGTTACGGCCATCTCATTACCTCCGGTAAGGGGGAAAATAACCTTTACTTTCCTCTGGTTCTCTCCTCGGCCTAAAATCTTCCAACATTTTTACCGCTTCATGATTGTGCACCTTTTTACCCACAAAAAAATCCAACACGCCCTCTGTGGCAAAGGAACGTTTGTACCGGAAGATGCCGTCTCCCTCCCGGTAGCCGCCGCCCAGCAAGAAATATTTAATCCCCCTGTTTTTCGCCCACTTGATAACCTCATGTTTTAAGATGTTGTTGGGACGGTACTGGTAAAACTGCTCCAGTGTCCCTCCCAGAAATGAGTGGATATATGTTTCATTGTGAAGCAGTAATTCGGTTGAAACTACCCGCCCGCCCAGCAGGGTGTGGGCGTAAATAAAATTTCCTTTCAATTCCCAGTGTATATAGTCAAAAAATCTATCATCGAAAAAATAAAACTCTCCGGCCTGGTTCCTTGTAAGGGTGTGGCGGTAGATGGCTATAAAGTCAGCAAAGTGGTATGGAGAATCCTCCAGAATCACCTCCAGGCCTTCCCGGATGGCCTTGTTGATATTTTTCCGGTTATTGCGCTCATATCCCCGCCAGATATCTTCCTCTGACAAAGTAAGATCAACGAAGACCACCGAGGACGCTCTTTCAACCTTCATCATGTCAGTAACAAGGCGCTGGTTGCCCAATAAGGGATGGAACCGGATAAATTCCGTAATGATATTGTTTTTTTCACAATACTCACTAAAGCTTTGATAAAAACCTCGTTTAAATTTGTCGTCCACTCCCTGAGAGGCCAGAGGCCCACCGTAACCGTAAGGGCTGGTGATGTCGTAAAAGTTCTGCTCCAGCCTGCCTTTTAGCCAGGGAATATCGTTTACCTTTCTCATGATGAAAGGATAAGCCAGGGCAGCCGCTCCTTCCCGGTAAACAAACAGGCGGGGGTCACCCCAATCCCCAAACAATCCGCAGTATTCCGGGTTGTAATGAAGGTCCGGTCCGGTTCCACATATTTTTTCCAGCTCCTGTAGCCACTTTTCCCTGGCCCGCCAGTCCAGCACGGCACATACGCCCATTGCATCCGGCCCCCCTGGAAATTCATCAACAGTTGGATTTACGGCCTGGTGCCCGCCAGATTTTTACCAATACCGGAACCAATAATAAATAAGATTTATGCATTCATTTTTGACCACTATCCGGTCATTTTCGCTGCTGAAGTGGCCGTCCGAATTGAAAT
>CBEULQ010000476.1:0-3110 GCA_965543975.1 uncultured Desulfocucumis sp.
TTGAATATGGGTATGTAAAAAAGGAAAAAAGTTATGATGATAGTAGGGTGACATATATAAACTTAACAAAGAAAGGATTAGAACTGAAACCCATTTTTTATGATATTTCTGAAAAGCTTAATTTACTGATTTATGGTGATCTTACTGACGAGGAAGCAGAAGTTTTTGAAAAAAAATTATATAATATAAACTCTAAAATGGATAGGAAATTATGAATCTGTTATACAGATTCATAATTTTTAAACATATAGTTAGAGGTCTAACAAATGGAATAAAATACTAAATTAAGGAGGGATTGCAAAAAAAAGTATAAAAGCTCTTGGCAGGTAAGGCTTAAGGCAATGGAAAAAATTATAATTGGAGGTAAAAATGAAAGAAGTCATCGAATTTCTAAATTCAAATCCAGTTGGTTGTCTGGGAACTGTCGACAATGGCAAACCTCGTGTACGTCCTTTTCAATTCATGTTTGAGCAGGAGGGTAAGCTGTACTTCTGCACAGCAAATACAAAGGATGTATATAGGCAATTGCAAAAGAACCCCTTTGTTGAGTTTTCATCAACCTCAAAGGATTTTGTAACCGTAAGAGTAAGTGGCGAAGTTAAATTCGGTAAAGACCTTGAAATAAAAAGGAGAATCATTGATAGTAATGATTTGGTAAAATCTATTTATCAAACACCTGACAACCCGGCTTTTGAGATATTCTATCTGGAAAAAGGTAAAGTTATAATGTTTGATTTTTCGGGTCAACCTCCCAAAATATTTGAATTCTAAGAGAGAAGCATGCAGCCTTTCCTTAAAAAACATCCCCCCGTTTTTCGGAAGAGGGATGTTTTTTTTGCTTCCGCCCGTACCTGCGATGCACTGAAAATGTCCCACCGGCCTGTTTATGCCCCCCCGTCTCCGAACCCTTCCAGCAGGGCCCTTACGTTTTTGCCCAGAACCCTGTGGTTGTAGCCTCCTTCCAGCGCCGCAAAGAACCTGCCTTCGCAAAAGCGCCGGGCGTGGCCGGCGATCATGCGGCCGATTGCGGTGTAGTCCTCCGTCTGGAGGATGCCGCCCCAGTCCTCCACGTGCATGTCAAATCCAGCAGAGACGGCTATCATATCGCTCCCGGTATTTAAGGCCAGTATCCTGTCCAGGTCGTTAAGGCTCTTGAGGTGGTAGTATACTACTTCCGGTGTGGCAGCGAATATATTGTTGGTGCCGTCGCCGAAATGGAGATCGATGTCCACTATCAGCACGTTGTTTACAATCCCCGCCCTGCGCAGTTTTTCCACCGCCACCGCCACATTGTTGAACCAGCAGAAACCCCAGCAGGAATCCCGGCCGGCGTGGTGTCCCGGGGGTCTGTTCAGGGCAAAGGCCGGCTCTCCCCGGGAGGCCAGTTCCGCTGCCAGGATGGCGCTGCCGGCGGACAGGGCGGCCATTTCATAGATCAGTCCACTGACCTTTCCAGAGTTTTTTACCCGCTTCAGGAGATTTGTCCCGTGCACCAGCAGGAGGTCGCTTTCCGTTGCGGGCGAGGGTTCGATGAATTCAAAGTCGTTGCCCAGCGCGTTCAGAATACAGTCAACCCGCCCGGGAGCGGCCGCCGGGTCCTGGGTGTAAACTTCACGGAACCTTTCATGGAAAACCACTTTCATAATATATCCCCTCCGTTAAAACGGTCTGCAGTATTCCAAAAACAGCATATTCAGGGTTAATATTGAAATTATCAATATATATATATACTATCACAGACTGGGTGTGGCGTTGTTTAAACAATTAGGCAATTTCCTGCATTCGAAGGTTAAGTCTTTTACGTTTTTGCACGGAAACCTGTGTTAATAGCTGTGGAATCTGTATTTGGAGTATTATCTGTTGCCATAATATGGTACTATAAGAGCATGAAGTTCTATAAGTTGCAACTATGTGACCAATAATTTGTCAATCCCGTCAATGGAATAAATGATGGTGTTGATAAACAAAGGAAGTGATTCTATGGGTATCACCGGTTCACTGCTAAAGAACATCATGTGGAGGTTTGCCAAAAAACGTTTGGGATATAACGATGAGCAGATGAAATTATTCCGTGAGAATCCTAGAAATGAAGATGTCTTGTCCAAAGCGCCTATATTGATGAGTAAGAGAATAATTGTGGAAGTGGTAGACTCGCAGGGCTGTAATAGCCAGCATATGAGAGGGGATAAGTTTTATTTCGACGGCGTCGGGAACCTTCTGACTGGACTCTGTCAGAAGAAGATATGTATTTATGCTTTGCATGCTGTTACGCCCCAGATTTTCTGTGCCAATGAACTCATTTACGCAGGCGTTGATCCAAATGATATGAGATTCAAACGGGCCGCCTGTTTTGATGTGGGAGTAGAGTGCGGCGGCTTTGGCCGCGTCGTCATGGAAGTGCGCGTGGAGGACCGTCAAATGTAAAAGGGTAGAGCTATGGTGGTTGTACACTATAGCACTACCCTTATTTCAAGATATAACCCGAAGGGCGGCGTCCTGCCGGCCGGCGTTAGGAGTTACTCCGCTGTGGTGGGGTCGATTACGGTTTTAATCTCGGATATGCTGTTGGCCGGGAATCCGCCCTGCTTTGCGTGTTCACGGATAATTTCTTCGTTTGGCGCGATGTAAATGCAGTAAATCTTATTGTCGGTCACATAACTTTGTACCCACTGGATTTGCGGTCCCAGCTTACCCAGGACACTGCAGGATTTTTGGGAGATACCTTGCAGGTCGGTCACTGACATATTACCGGCTCCCGGAACTTCCCTCTCAATGACGTATTTTGGCATTTTAAATTCTCCTTTCAGTAATCGGTATTATTGGTATGTTATACAGTTAATATTAGCAATTGGTATGCCAGAAAATTTTGACAAGTTATTCCGGAAAGAGTATAGCGCTGTTATAATAGTGTTCCATTTTGAATAATACATAGAAAAAGGGATGTGTCATAATCTAACAGTAATTGTCTCTACAAAAATATATCTAATAGATGTTACAGATGGAAACCTTGTATAAGGTTAATCCGCTATGGTTAATAAACACTATTGAAAATAAAACGATTATTATGGCAATTGTTAGAAACCGTTTCATAGAAAAAACACCTATAAGTT
>CBEULQ010000477.1:0-3088 GCA_965543975.1 uncultured Desulfocucumis sp.
GACCGGACCGGTAACTTGAAGCTTAAACATTTAAAAGACCGGAGAGCCGGGGACGGGCGCAATGATAAAAGCGCCGCCTGCTTAGGTCTACCGGCGGATTGAAGCGCTAGAAAATGAGCCATATGCTGATGTATGTGGCTCATTTATATTTTATAAGTAATTGTCCGGGTGGTGGTGGATAATAGTGCGGCCAGGGAGAATGTTACACGTCTGGCGGAAAATAAGGGATGGAGAGTTGAGTCCACGCTGGAGGGCAAAGAGTATATTCTAACGCTGAAAAAATAAATAATAGGAGAATGCTTC
Organism: uncultured Desulfocucumis sp.; assembly: GCA_965543975.1. GTDB lineage: Bacteria > Bacillota > Desulfotomaculia > Desulfotomaculales > Desulfocucumaceae > Desulfocucumis. Next base: position 304 of record CBEULQ010000477.1, read on the forward strand.
ATCAAACCGGATCGAGAAGTATCCTCCTATTGTTTTACGCCGGAGTCAAATTATTTGAGCTATCATTACTGAGCTGGCTTTAACCAGGGCGGTTATTGCATCGCCCGGTTTCAGCCCCGGCCGGTTTACTGAGCCGGTGGTCATGGTGGAACGCTATTTTGTGCCATTCACAGGCAGGATATGGTTTGCAGCGCCACGTCTCTGGAGCAGCCTTTTTCCAGGGATATTATTCTATCTCCCAGGAATCCGGCGTCCTCCTCATCGTGGGTGACCAGCACAATGGGTATTTTCCAACGGTGGTGCAATTTTTTTATCTCCTGCCGCAGGTTTTCCTTTATATTTCTGTCCAGCGCGCTGAAAGGCTCGTCCAGCAGCAGCAATTCAGGTTGAACCGCCAGCGCCCTGGCCAGGGCCACCCGCTGTTTTTCCCCGCCGGAGAGCTGGCGGGGGTAGCGGCCAACCAGATGGCCCACGCCGAATGATTCCAGCAATTCCAGGGGGTCCTTTGCCTGGAGACTGCCGTTGTTGCTCTTTTTGCATTTTAACCCGTACATTACATTTTGCCGCACCGTGAGGTGGGGAAAGAGAGCGTAGTCCTGAAACAGGTAGCCCACGTTTCTGAATCTTGTGTTAACGTTGATTTTATGCTCCGAAGAGTATAGTACGGTGTCGCCCAGTTTAATGAGTCCTCCAGTGGGATTGGACAGCCCGGCCAGGCAGTGCAGAATAGTGGTCTTGCCGGCCCCTGAAGGACCCCAGAGCACCAGTATTTCAGTACCCAGATTAAACTTTATGTCCAGGGTAAAATGCCATAGTTTTTTGGTAAAGTATGCTATTAACATAATATCACCGGCTGTTTAATAATTTTGGCGTTTAGCCCACCTGTTTACCCAGAAAATAACCAGGAAGCTAAACACTGTGATAATAGCCACCAGAGTCCTGGCGGTAACGTTGTCTCCGGCGTCCACCGCGAAATAAATGGACAGGGGAATGGTTTGGGTCTGTCCGGGTATGTTTCCCGCCACCATTAAAGTAGCCCCAAATTCACCCAGCGCCCTGGCAAAGGACAGCACCAAACCGGCAATTATGCCCGGCCAGGCCAGAGGCAGGGTGATGCTGAAAAATATTCTTATTTCGCCGGCTCCAAGGGTTCTGGCAGCTTTCTCATAATTTATGTCCACACTTTTAAAAGCCGCCTTGGCGCTCTGGTACATCAAGGGAAAGGCAACCACCGTAGAGGCCAGCGCCGCCGCCCACCAGGTGAATATGATAGATATCCCCATTTCCGACAGGGTTTTGCCCAACAGGCCATTATTTCCGATTAGCAGCAGCAGCCCGTAGCCTATAACCGAGGGCGGCAGCACCAGTGGCAGGGTGATGGCTGCCTCCAGCACGTCCTTGCCGTGAAACTCCCGGCGGGCCAGGAGCCTGGCTACCGGCAGGCCGAAGACTGTGACGGCAATCAGAGATATAAGGGCCACCCGTAACGAAAGCAGCACCGGAAACCAATCGTTGATTTGAAAGTACATGGCTGTATGGTTAGTGTTTATTGGTTATAAAACCGTATTTTTGATATATCTCCGCTGCTGCGGCGTTTTGCAGGAAGGCGGCAAAATCCTCGGTTTCCTTCTGGTGCTTGCTGCTTTTGATAATGGCCATGGGATATACGATGGGTTTGTGCGAATCCGCCGGGGCAGCGGCAACTATTTTAATATTCTTGCCGGCCATGGCATCGGAGCGGTAAACCAGTCCGGCATCCACGTTGCCTGTTTCAACGTATGTAAGCACCTGGCGCACGTCTTTGGCCATAACCAGTTTGGGTTGTATTTTATCCCATATTTTTAAGGCGGTCAGTGCTTCTTTGGCGTAACTTCCCGCAGGTACCGTTTCCGGAGTGCCGATGCTTAACTTTTTTGCCTCAGGGCCGGTTAAGCCGTCAAATCCTGAAATTTTTCTGTCCTTTCCAGTTATCAGCACCAGTTCGTTGCTTATAAGGTTTACCCGGGACTTGTCCACTATCAACCCTTTATCCATCAGCGAGTCCATCTGCTTTTTACCGGCGGAAATAAACAAATCCACGGGCGCTCCTTCCTCAATCTGTTTTTGCAGTGTGCCGGAGGCACCGAAATTATAAGTTATTTCTACTCCGGGGTGTTGTTTCCGGTATGTATCTTTTAACTCCGTTGCCACGTCCTGTAGGCTGGCCGCAGCTGATATGGTGAGTTTGACGGGTTCCGCTTTAATTTCCGTTTTCTCCCCGGTGTCTCCGCAACCGGCAATGGCAGTTATAAAAAATAACATTATGCCTGCCAGGGTTAATATTTTTTTCATGCTGTTTCCTCCTGGTGTATCTCGCTAACAGCCTGTAAGACCCCGTCCTTGGAGGTCGGGGATCAACAGCTGTATAGCTTATTAAAGGTTCTATCTGTTACAATATAGCTTTTTCGAAATTGGATTTGATTGTTTCTGATTGCGGGTCGCTGCCATTATCTATTGGGGAAGGCAGTTTTCCAAGTAAAAAATGTAGCATTAGCGACATTAAGACAAGAGCAATAATGTTAAAGAAGGCATTGCTTATCAAGGTAAAAATTTTCGCACCTCCTCTGTAGCACACTTAAACAATAAATGCCCGGACTACGAATTTGAAGTCAGGGCATCGTTGACCGTTTATATGGATTAAGAATTGCAACAGTATAAAACCATATGAATAATTTATAATAAATTTTATTCCATCGTATATACTCTCTTAGTTGAGATAGCATAATTAAAAATGGCAAAACATAAC
>CBEULQ010000478.1:0-3084 GCA_965543975.1 uncultured Desulfocucumis sp.
ATTTTTATATGGAAGGAGACACTATATGAATAAACCTCCTTCGCTGCTCCGGTATTTGCTGAAAGAAACAGCAAAGGGGGATATCCAGTGGGGTAAAAATAGGCGCATTGGATTCGTCAAAATTAAGTAGGTAGTAACAAATCCCAGCATCCTCCTTCCTTTCCTCTCCTCTTTCACTACTTCACCCCCTTTTTTACTGTGGGAGCATAAAAACGCTGAACCTCCGGTTTTGTGACGGAGGTCTATAAAATAAAAAGACCGGAGGCGTGAAAAAACGCTCCTGTTTGGCATAAAGATAAGACTTTGCCACGCCTGCCGCCTGTGCGACGCTATTAAAGGTTACGCGCTGCTTATCTTTGACCAGTTGGCGTATGGCTTCGTCAACCCGTTTAATAGCCTTTTCTTTCTTGAGGGCTGCATATTGCCGGAGGCCTTCGGTGTTGCGCTCATGATTACTTGGCATTTATGCGCTCCTCTCCGATGTATTCCCGAGCTGGCTTGCCTGTCTGATGATGGATACGCCCATCTTTGAGTACGGTCAGAATGGCCTCGTATTTATCCAATAAGGCTTGATTCTTTTCCACCAAAACCACTTGGCCCTGGGCCATGCCTCGTTCGATCACTGCCTTGATTTCACGCATTTCGGATTCAAACTGAGGAATAAATGCGGGAATGGTACAGAAGCTACGGCAAGTCAGACAGGGGTTGAGTTGCTGCCTGCAATCAACTTTTTTTGACTTAAAACAGTAGCCGAGAGGGATCTTCACAGCATCGAGGTTGCTGCGGATGTACTCCCATTCAATCTGATCGTCGTCAGTAAGCTCGTCAATCTTAACCTTCATGGGTTTGCCGGTTGAGTCCAGCCGAAAGACCCCGTTATTGACCATTTCTTCCCATGCCTTACGCATTGTGGTATCTAATACCTTCGCATAGACAAGGGTCATCTCGGGTGACGCATGTGCCATCCACTTTTGAACATGAATTATATTCATACCATTATTAATTAGTTCAATAGCTTTTGTATGCCTAAATGCATGATTTTTAAAATGAAAAAGGTTACCATTATCGTCTATTATGTTCCGTTCTTTGGCAAGACGATTTAAAGCAGCGTTTATAGTATCCCCTGACGGTGGACGACCTGCCCTAACGCCTGATAAGCGGAGGAAAAGGTATTTTTAAGGGTTGTTTTGGAGAGAACTGTTGGCTCTCGTGTTTTGGACAACAGCTTCAATAATAGCCGCTATATCGTCGGTTATTGGAACCCTGTGCCCTAATACTCCGGTTTTAACGATATCTCCGCATAACCACCAACCTTGGTTAGTCCGGTCAAGGCAGGTATCAGATCGTAAATTTAGAACGTCAGAAATTCGCCAACCACTTGCGCGTAGGACGGTGACTATGGGAATATATTCAGGATCCAAGTAATCCATGTTATCTTCTAGCTGTCGCAAAACACTTTCGGAATACACTTGATATCATTTTCTGTCCTTCTGGGAGGTTGGGGTATGTCCTCTTTCCACAAAAGCATGTGTGCAGGAACATTAGGAGCCTCTTGATAACCTGCTCGTTGGATATGCTCAATAAATAACCGTAGACAGAGCAAATATGTCTTGTGGCAAGACTTCCAACCTTCTGTATGGGCTCTGTACCATAATAGATAATCCTCTATATCTTTGCGGGACAATAAATTTAAGTTGGTCCATTCTGGATAAATTTTATGTATGAACGAGATAAAAAGTCTCAAAGCAATTAAGTCTGTCATGCATTGGCCGACACTTTTATTAGTTAGCCTAAATTGAATATATTTTTTAACCAATGGGCGGTACACCTTGGGTATATCGGTGAAATTAAGCTGATAGTTCGATTGGCTTACTGTTATCCTAGCACCCGGAATTTTTCTAGCATCCCAAAAATCCTTTTCGAATTCCTTTCGATCATCATCGAAGTCATTATAGAATCTCAAAATCCCACAAAACATTGCCCGGTAAATGTTAGCACGCACTTCTCCTCGGGCATTGCTCTTAAATCCTTGCAGTAATAAGTACATCCGCCACTGTTTTTTTGCCTTTGCAGCAGGAATATCTGCAAAACTACATACGTATGGGTAGTTTTTTTGTAGAAAAACTCCTAATTGCTGATGCACTTGTCCGTAAGAGAAAGCCGTGGTTAGAGTGATTTTGCGATTCTCAAGTAAAAACATATAAAAAAACTTTACTTCGTGTGAAATGTTTGATGAGAAAACAGAGAAGTCAATAAGACTGGACTGGTACGTTCTTTTTTTATTTCTAAACGAATCCCAAAAATCATCTTGGATATCCCACAGATTGCTTGTCCAATAATCAGTTAAATCTACCTTGATCTGCTTGAGTTTCTGCGTCTTGAAAGCTTGTGTAGTATGCATTAATTTTCACTACCACACTTTCTGTTGAGTTTGATTCTGTCCTCTGCCTTTTTCCACTCTTCGCGGATTTCTGCATCGGTTACGTGATAATACTCATTTATAGTCGTCTGTACCTGAGCGTGACCAGCTCGCTTTTGGATTTTTTCTGGCTGCCAACCAGCCCTTCTGGGGGCATCAAGGGAACTGTGTCGCAGGATGTGCGGGTGTAGCACTAGAATGCCAGTTTTGGCTTTTAAACGGTTAAAGAGAGAAATTACATCCGGGTATTCCATGGGCTGATTCGCATTCGGACCGGAAACCTTGATGAAGACGTGATTGGTGTCTACGTCGTCGGTGTGGTACATAGCCGCATAGTCAAGAAACATATTGATAAAATCAACCGAAACATCAATTACCCTGGGGCTGCAGACGGTCTTGATTTCTGCAAAATTGGACAATTCCCCCCGGTCACGGATATGCACCCGGTAAGCATCAACCTCGAAGTCTTTCAACCACAGGGCCAGAGCCTCGCCGATTCTCATACCAGTTTCCCATAGAAGAGTAATCAGAAGCTTGTCCCTGAGATTGATACAGCTATCAACTACCTGGTTAACCTGGTCTCTGGTTATGGTTTGTGGCCGTCGTTTTGGTTCCTTCATCTTCAACATTTTGACTAGGTATTCTTTATTCTTGTCAATGTGATA
>CBEULQ010000479.1:0-3080 GCA_965543975.1 uncultured Desulfocucumis sp.
TTACTGTTGGAGCAATTCTCCTTTGTGGATTATTTCTTTCATCCCATGTATGCCGCCCTTTTGTTTGCCCAATACGGGGATAATGAGAAAATAGCCGCAGTCCTGGATGATAGAATTAAGAAAGTGGAAATAGGCCTGGCAAGAATGCAAAAAGTCTATGAAGAACACTTAACCTTCGTACCCCGGTCAATTCTTTACATTATGAGCGGCACAGTGGAGCATATTAAAACAGAGTTGAAGTGGTTGAAAGGATTAAGGCAGGATGTTGTGAAAGGCCGGCTGAAAGAGGTTGGGACGCCAATAGAGTACGGTGAAAACTGATATAATGAATAAGGGCCTGCCTTAAGCGGCAGGCCCTTTACTATGATAATATAAGTATTTAATACTTTAACTGATTAGCCAATTTTTTCGAAACGGTCTTTGAGGCGCTTGCTGACATCGGGCATGGTGGTGTATTCCATTTCGTCCAGGTGCAGGCGGTGCGGCTCAAAGGGGCCGAGTCTGCGCAGGTAGTTGGCAATTTCGTTAGCCTGCTGCCTGGCCAGGTCGTAGGAGGGGTCGGCGAAGAAATCCTGCGGGCCGTGGAGTTTGCCGTCGGCTAATTGGAAGCCCAGGGCAATAACTCTGGGAGGGCCGTCGAAGCGGGTGGGGTTTGACTGATCCACTGAAACCGGCATCAGCGGGCCGCTGTGTGAGCCGCGCATCCAGCCCGATACCAGGTGGGGGTTGGCAAAGGGTTCCAGTGCCTCGCCAACAGCCGGGAAGCCGCTCTGGCAGCGAACTATGAGCACCGGGTCGTCCTTGCCTACGTAACGACCTGCCATCAGGTTCAGGCGCTGGGTGCTGGAGGTGGCGCAGATTTCGTTGGTGCCTTTCTGGTAAACCGATTTAATGCAGTAGCGGCCGGGAGCCCCAATGAATACAAGCATATCGTACAGCTCTTCCGGGCAGGAGAAGATGACTTTTTTGTTTTCAATGAGATCCTGCACCTCGAAAAGGAAGCCCCCGTGCATTTTGGGGTCAATAACCAGTCCAATGGTGTTGAACGGATCGGCGAACATTTTGTAAACCGGTAAGTTCCAGGCGCCTGGCTCGGTTTTATCCGCCGCGAAGACAATCACCGGCTCGCTGGTGCGCTCCTCGAATTCCATTTCCGCAACACCTGGGCCAAGTCCCTTGATATTGCCGGAAAAGGCGTCGGACAGCAGGTCCTGGCCGGCCCCATACAGTTTTAATTTTTTGGCCACGGCGGTGCAGGAGGTAAAGGTGTCCCAGGCCATTTTGTGTATTTCTCCGCTATCCTTGCCGCATTCGTGTGTCATAATCAGGTTGATGTCGTCACCCACGTGAGTTACACAATAGTCTATCAGGAGCGGGCTGCCTGAGAGCATGCCCCTGGCGGTTTCAAGTGTTTCCGGGTGTACGCTGGAATGGCCTACGAATCCGCCAATATCTGCTTTGATAACGCTTAAGGTAAGTTTCTTGCCCATTGTTAACCCCCTCAAATAAATTTTACAATATTATTCTTTACTATGCTGGATAATTCCTGCATATTCACATAAAAAATTATATTCTAATTAGTCTTGATTGTCGAAATGTGTTATACTAATTCCCTGCAAGATATTACCTTATCACTGGTTGAAGGGCCGGTTTTTGCAGTTATCCTATAAAAAACTGTGATGTGGGTTAATTAAACGGTGCTTGTGTACTCCTGCGGGTCCGGTATTTGCATGTTAATGTGGTGCGTAGAGCTTGCAAAAACGTAAACTTACAGCATCATCGGGGGGAAAAGAATGAATCTTGACAAAATAATTGCCTCAACCAGCAATGCCGTAGTTGCCGTGGACCGGTCAGGCACCATTGTATATTGCAACCGCCAGGTGGAAAATTTCCTGGGGGCGCCTGCCTCATCAATCATCGGAAGGCAGGTAAATGAATTTTTCCCCACCACCGGACTGATGGAGGTGATGGCGGACGGGAAGCCGCAGCTTGGGTGCAAACTTTCTCTGAAAAATGGCACGTACCTGTCCAACCGCAATCCTGTTGTGGTAGACGGCAAAATTGTAGGGGCCGTTGCCGTTTTCCAGGACGTTACTGAGATTCAAAATATTATCGATGAATTGACCACTAAAAATGAAGAGGTCAAAGAACTGCAGGAAACCCTGACCAACATTTTGGAGCTGTCCAGTGACGGGATAGTGGCGGTGGACAGGGATTATAAAATAACCATGGCCAATCAGGCCTACGCCAATTTTTTCAATAAAAGTGTGGATGAAATCATCGGCCAGCACGTCAGAAAAATTTACGGTGCCAACCCCATCTTTCCTAAGGCCATGGAGACCGGGGAGCCGGAGTACGGTTATGTAACCACTTTAAACGGACAGGAGATAATCGCCAACCGCATGCCGATAAGGAAAAACGGGGAGATCATCGGCGCCCTGGGGACAGTGGTTTTTAAAAATATAGCCGACTTGCAGGCGCTCTCGGAAAAGATACAAAATCTTCGCACACAACTGGATTACTACAAAGATGAGCTGGAAAGGGCGCAGCGCTCCAGATTTTCCTTTGACCAGATAATTGGCCGGAGTCCATCATTCACCATTCTAATTGAAACTGCCAGGCGGGTGGCCAGAAGCCACTCCACGGTTCTTCTGCGTGGCGAAAGCGGCACCGGCAAGGAGCTCTTTGCCCGGGCGATTTATACGGAAAGCGGTCGCAATCGAGGTCCTTTTGTCAGGGTGAACTGTGCTGCCGTTCCGGAGAACCTGCTGGAGTCGGAGTTGTTTGGCTACAAGGATGGAGCCTTCACCGGAGCCAGGAAGGGCGGGCAGGTGGGTAAGTTTGAACTTGCCGATAAGGGAGTAATTTTCCTGGATGAAATAGGAGACATGTCTTTGCAAATGCAGGCCAAGCTTTTAAGGGTGCTGCAGGAAAAGGAAATAGAGAGGCTGGGCGATACAAGGCCCCGCCAGGTGGATGTGCGGGTTATTGCCGCCACCAACCGTAATCTTGAAGAGATGATTATTAATAACGAATTTCGGGAGGATTTGTATTACCGCATAAACGTTGTCACCCACCGG
>CBEULQ010000480.1:0-3080 GCA_965543975.1 uncultured Desulfocucumis sp.
GCGATAGTAAGCCGTGACTGGAGTTCAGACGTGTGCTCTCCGATCTCCCTAACATGCGCATACCGTATTGTCCGCATGTCTCGAGCAATTTTTTCTCCAGCTGCAGCCCTTCTTTACCAATCTCTTTGAAACCTGCTGTTACTACGGTAAGAGTCCTGACCCCTTTTTCGCCGCATTCCCGGGCCGCCCCCAGCACCTTTGAGGCAGGCACCGACAGAACAGCCATTTCCACTTCTCCGGGAATGGCGCTAAGGGCGGGGTAACAAGCCAGCCCCTCAATCTCGCTCTCTTTAGGATTGACCGGATAGATTGCCCCCTGGTAACCGCTCCGGATAATATTTCGCATGATGGCATTGCCGATTTTCCCCGCCGTTTTGGAGGCTCCCACTACGGCTACGGATTTGGGGTTGAACAAACTGGTTAACTCAAACACTTCTTCTTACACACCCCTCTTTTGCAAAACAAATGGCAGGAATCCTGTTAAAATGATTGTTCGAAAAGGAGCACCATAGGCACTTTCCGAACATCCTATTAAATTAATTGTTTAGTATACGGATAAAATTAAGCCACATCGACTATTTTGCCGGGGTTTAATATACCGTTGGGATCCAGGGCTTTTTTAATTGACTTGATCACATTGATTTGAACCGGATCCATGAATTTGGCCAGAGCATCCTTCCTCTTGGCGCCGATGCCGTGTTCACCGGAAAGATTACCCCCCAGGGCGTAGGTGACAGTGTAAATTTCATCCAGGGCTTTTTCCTTTTTATGGTGCCAGGTCTCCTCATCCATATCCTCCCGGAGCAGCGTGGCGTGAATGTTGCCGTCACCCGCATGGCCGCAGCACGGAATCCTGAGGCCGTATTTGTCCGCTATCTTTTCAATTTCCGCCAGGGCCCCGGGAATGTTGCTCACCGGAACCACTATATCCTCCATGCAGTAAACCGGGCTGACCAACCTTAATGCTTCGGCAAAACATTTACGTGCCTTCCAGATCCTTTCCTGGGTGGAAATGCTGTCCGCCACAAACACCTCCAGGGCGCCGTTTTCCTGGCACAGCCTACCGATGGTGACGGCATCTTCCTCCACTTGTGATTCCGTAGAACCGTCCACTTCGACGATGACATAAGCGCCGGCGTCACTGTAAGGAAGCTTCTGGTTCAAATATTTTTCCGCAGCCTTTATGGAGGTGCTGTCCATAAATTCCAGGCAGGTGGGTATTATACCGCCGTTGGTCATGATTTTGGGAACAATGTCGATGGCAGTCTGCATATCGGCAAAGGGAACCAGCAAGTCGGCGACAAATTGGGGACTCGGCATCAACTTGAGATAAACCTTGGTGACAATACCCAAAGTGCCCTCGGAGCCCACCATGAGATGAACCAGGTCGTAGCCTGTAACATCCTTTACGCACTTGCCGCCCAACATGGTGATTTCACCGTTGGGCAGTACCACTTCCATACCGTAAACGTGCCTGGAGGTGGTACCGTATTTCACAGCTTTATTCCCCCCGGCGTTCTCGGCCACATTGCCCCCGATAAAAGAGCTATCGGCGCTGCAGGGGTCGCCGGCGTAGAGGAAACCCGCCTCCCTGGCGGTTTTTTGCACTTCTCCGGTGGTGACTCCCGGTTCTACCACCATAAACATGTTCTCACGGTCCAGTTCCAGTATTCTGTTCATCTTTTCCACAGAAAGCAGTATTCCCCCGAGCATGGGCACTGCACCCGCCGACAATCCCGTGCCAGCCCCCCTGGGGGTCACAGGCACCATTTCCCGGTTGGCCAGTTTCATTATTTCCGATACCTGCCCGGCATTTTCCGGTTTCACCACCACTTCGGGCATGCGCTTCCACATTTCCTCCGGGACCTCGTCGTGGGCATAAGTGTCCATTTTTTCTTGATCCAGCACCACGTTTGACGGCCCCACAATATTTCTCAACTGCTCCAGTATTTCTTCCGTAACCGGTTGATATTTCACTTTTTAAGCCACCTTCCTTTAGGCACTAGCCTTAAGCTGTTTTAACGCGCCGATTAGTTCCGGAAGCACCTCAAAGGCGTCCCCTACGATACCGAAATCTGCCACTTTAAAAATTTGAGCTTCGGAATCCTTGTTTATCGCCACGATAATGTCTGAGGTTTGCATGCCGGCCAGGTGCTGAATCTTACCGGAAATGCCAACGGCTAAATAAAGTTTGGGGGAAACGGTTTTACCGCTGAGGCCGATCTGGTGGGAATAGGTTGTCCACCCCAGATCCACAGCGTCCCTGGTTGCCCCCACCCCGGCCCCCAGCAAACGGGCCAGTTCTTCCACCATTTTGAAGCCGTCGGAGTTTTTAAGACCTTTACCCCCGGCCACGATGATATCGGCATCCTGTATATTTACTTCCTGGGTGGCATCCTTAATGAATTCCAAAAATTTTTCAGGGGATATAAATAAGGTGTCGGCATAATCCTTTACGATTACTTCCCCCCGGCGGGAAGCATCCCTGGAAGCAGGCTTGGCGGATTTAGGCCTGACGGTGGCCATTTGCGGCCTGGTGGACGGAGTCTTAATGGTGGCCATGATATTTCCGCCGATGGCCGGGCGGGTTTGCAACAGAATTTTTTCCCCGGGGTCTATGGTAAGCTCGGTGCAGTCGGCGGTAAGTCCTGTGTTCAACCTTGCCGCCGCCAAAGGCATAACCGTACGGCCTGTTGTAGTGGCGGCGGCCACTACTATTTCAGGTTTCTCCTCTTCAATTAAACGTGTCAACGCTTTTGAGTACGGCCCGGGCAAAAAATTTTCCAGACGGGAATTCTTGATATGATAAACTTTGTCCGCTCCACGGTAAATAACTTCTTCAATATTTTCAATTTCATTGCCCAGCAGCACACAGGAAAGTTCCACATCCAGGCTGTCCGCCAGGCTCCGGCCACGATTCAGCAATTCCAGGGTAACCGGATGAATTTTTCCGCCTTTTTGCTCACCGATGACAAGAACACCTTTATAATCCTGTAAATTCACACCTTCACCTCCCTATATCACTTTTTTAACTGAAAGAAAGTTGATTAGTTCACTGACCGCCTGACCGGAATCATCAT
>CBEULQ010000481.1:0-3069 GCA_965543975.1 uncultured Desulfocucumis sp.
CTTCTTAATCTTGGCCATCTTTTAATATCCCTCTCTTTTCCAGGTCTTCGGTAACATAGCCCAAATCTAATTCCTGTAATCTTTCTTTAGTAGGAATACCGTCATAATTCCATCCCTTGAATTTGTAATACATGGTCAAGAGTTTTTCTTCAAGCTCGGGAAATCTACGCCTCCAATGGTCCTCAGGGGGCTTTTCATCAGCCCTGCTCATGCCTCTCCTGTTATTAAACGCTCTGTGTAAATTCCGGCTCCTGTTGACTATTTTCTTTAGTCCGGCTTCATCCAGCTCCATCCCGGTGGCTGCCGAGATTAATTTCGGGTAATTGTGGATATGATAGGGAGGCTTCAGTATAAACGATCCCCACCCGGCGCATATCCCGAGGGCGTCATCTATATTGTGCAGCATCTCCATCCAATCCACTATTTCAGAGGAGATTTCAGGCGTCGGGTAATATGGATTTGCGTTTTCCCCGCGCGGTTCCCAGTTCAGGAGATATTGCTTGAACTTTTCATCAGGAAGCTGGGGCCAGTCCTTCACAAACTCTTCCCTATCCTCTCTTTTGGGGAAAGGCGCCTGGGGCCAATTGCCTTCAATTTGGGTAATGCTTATCTTCTCGTTGGTGGAAAACATAATATAATAAAGGGGATCCAGCATTCCCAGCTTGATATTCATCTGCTCGTGCTTCTTAATGGTATTATGATCAAATGCCTCCGCGCCTTTGCCGATCCTCCGGGCCGCCCAATAAGTGCCGTCTGCCAGAATATCTCCTATTCCTTCCCGCCGGACAAGTCTGTCAAGCATCCAGAAAAATCTCCCCTCTTTATCGGACGGGCATCCTGCAAAATCCGCATCATTCAGAATGCCGGCCTCGTGAAGTTCAACAGCGAAGGCCAAAATTTGCGGAGTTGAGAATGAGTCCAATCCGTACTCAAAAGCGCGCTGACAGATTCTCCAGGTAAAGTCCAGGTCGTCTACAAAAGCTGCCATTGTATAGGTAAGTTTAGAGAAGCATTTCATCATGTATCTTGGAACATCTTTAAAGGAAATTAATGCCCCGCATTGCTGCGGACAGTTAAAGCAGCTTATGAACCGCTTTATCGCACTTGTTTGACTCTTCGCCCAACTCTCTTCGATTTCCCTGGTCCAGAAGTCTTTTCTCCGGGCGCGGGCATTTCCCCAAGAGAAACCTATAGTATGCCACTCTTCATCGGTGTATCTCATCGCTTGCGGCGACCCAACAACAGCGCCATGCTGAGGTGAGTGCACCCCTAACTGAAGGGGATTTGCAGTTCGGAATTTTACGAATTCCCTCACCTCATCCACTAGCTTCATAAATTCAGCCCCCCGGGAAAGGTAGACGTCCTTTGTTCCCCGGACAGCTATGGCCTTCAGGTTTTTGTCTCCCATAACGGCGCCACCCCCGCCCCGGCTGGCACTGGACCTGGACTGCTCAATGGAAGCCACGAAGACCCGGTTTTCACCGGCCAGTCCGATGGCGGACACCTGGGCTCTAGGCTCTTTCAACTCATTTCTGATAAGGTCTTGGGTTTCAAGAGCGCCTTTACCCTTCAAATGAGAGGCATCGCGTATTTCTACCTTGTCATTGTTTATCCATATATAAACCAGTTTTGGGGACTTGCCGCGAATGATCACTTTGTCATAACCGGCATACTTAAGTTCGGCCGCCCAAAATCCCCCCATCATTGGATATGCCAGTAAATCCGTCTGAGGAGAGATGAAGCTGGCAAGGGTGCGATTAGCGCTGAAAGCAGGTGTGCCGCATAAAAGACCGGCACTGAATATCAGTAGATTCTCAGGATCAAATGCTTTAGTTTCTGGGGGAACCCTATCCCAGTGTATCTTGACGCTGGTGCCAAGACCTCCCAGATAAAGTTCCATTAATTTAGGGTCAGTTTCCACCTTCTCAATGTTTCCTGTGGTCAGATCAATTTCCAGGTTATATCCCGTTTCTGCGTACCTCATTTTCAATCCCCTCTATGCGTCTTATTAGGCCCTCCGGGCATCTGCGCAGCCATGGCCTTTAAGCTGCGCAGGTTGTGAAATTGCGGTTATGCATATTAATGCATAGCGATAGGTCGGTTTACTTCCAGAAAAGTTAAGATAGCTTATGGATAGCGTTATGCTTAAATAAGCATATGGCCTGGATTTTAAACCGCTACTTTCGTAAGTGAAAGTAACGGTTTAAAATACTATTTGCCCCTGTCAATTGCACCACATAACGAACGGTAGACGTCATCCCGGCCAGACAGATGGGGATGGCGACTCTATTTGAAGCATCCGAGAGAACAGTTTATAATCTTAACGCCAATAATGTCGGCGGCCCTGCCGATGACCGGCACAGGAACACTCAACTGTTTGGCCAAAGCCCAGCCTTGCGGGCAGTTCAACTTGCCCTCAGCGGCAAGATTCTTGACGGCCTCGAGCACCTCCGCCGAGGGCTCATCAAAGATATACTCTTTATTCTTGTTCAACTTGTGTGCCTCCTTGCGAAAATCTCTGGACTTTCTCTTCGGTCACCAGACAATCTAAAGGCCAGTCGAACCGGTGACGCTTAATTTCCCCTTTCCATGCTACAACTAACTCTTTTTAGTCAATTGGTAAAGGGATTTCTCTCATTTTTCTTTATTCTTCCTGACTACAGTTCTTTCACCTTCAGGGACGGGAGGCGGAACAGGCTCGCCGGAAATCTTTGTCACCGCACCAAATCGAGAGGGGCAAGCTTCAAAGCAAGTCCCGCATTTTATGCATTTCTCCTGGTCAATTACGTGGATCTGGTTCTTGGCGCTTATAATCGCCTCTGCAGGGCATCTCCTGGCGCAAATCATACAGGCCTGGCACTTGCCCGGATCAATATAGTACGAGACTACGTTGCTAAACAGATTGTCTATCTCTTCACTGGTGAAAAGTCCGTCATATTCTTCCGGGTTCTCAAGACGCGACGCCAGCTTCTCCTGCTTCATCACCTTAATGTAGGGGACTAACCTTGTAATTTCTGCAAGTTTGGACTTTAGTTCATTCTCGTCTATTCCTTCGCTTTTGCCAAGTGG
>CBEULQ010000482.1:0-3060 GCA_965543975.1 uncultured Desulfocucumis sp.
ATGCTTCTCTGGCTTTTGCTATCCCCTGGCAGATCAGTTCAGTTGACTGCATCAGTTCTTCTGCACTTTTTCCAAGTAAATATGCTGCATGCACCCCTACATAGGGTACCCAGGGCACCCTTGACGGCTCTTCGTAATTCAATGCTTGAATAAAAACATCTTTGTTAGACATTCTGGTTTTACCCCTCACAATTAATATGTAATGGAGTAATTCCGCAATTAAAGACCTTTTTGCCTTTGACCAAATTAACAAAAAAATGTTAAAATTGGCAGTTATATTGGGAGTCTTTTTGTAGTTCCGGAATAATCCGGTTTGAAGAACGTGAGGAATGGGCGGTATGATCAAATAAATGGGGCGTTGGGGGGACGAGGTTAACAGCCTGTAAGAACCCGACCTTCGAGGTCGGGTTCTTACAGGCTGTTAGCGAGATAAGCCCGGGGACCAAACTCAACAGTATGTAAAAAGTGATTAAAATCGTTTCCAGACCTTTTCTGCCAGTTCCCTGGATTTGGCCAATATCTCGGCTTCGTCAATATCCACCAGTTGTTTTCCCCGCATCACCACCCGGCCGTTAATGATGGTGGTATCCACCATCCTGCCGGAAATGCCGAACAGGATATGCCCGTCCAGATTCCCCTGGTGCAGCGGCGTCGGCGGGTTATAATCGACGATGATCACATCGGCGAAGGCTCCGGGTACAAGCCGGCCCAGCGGCCTGCTGAAGTACTCCTTGCAAATCAGGCTGTTATTCCCGAACAGCATCGCCGGCGCTTCCACCCACCCCGCCCCGGGGTCGGCCAATTGGTGTTTATGCAGGATATTCGCCACTTTCAGGGATTCAAACATGTCACAGGTGTAGCCATCGGTACCCAAACCAACATGTACGCCCCGCCTTATCATTTCGATTACCGGAGCGCAGCCCACGGCATTGCCCATGTTGGATTCCGGATTGTGAACAACCCTGGTGTTGCTGTTCTTTAAAAGTTCTATTTCCCCTTCGTCAACATGAACACAGTGGGCGGTAATGGTTTTGGCCCCCAGTATGCCCGAATCAGCCAGCCGCCTGATCACCCTTTTGCCGTGTTTAAGCAGGCAATGATCCAAATCCTCTTTTCCTTCGGCGGCATGGATGTGGAAACCGGTTCCCAGCCCGGCGTTTGCTTCGCAGCAGCGGGACAGCGTTTCATCACTGAGGGTAAGGGAGGCGTGCAGGCCGAACATACCCTTCACCATTTCATCCCCGGCCTGGTTGCAGTATTGGATGAACTCCACGTTTTCCCGGATCCCCTGTTCCGCCACCTCTGTTCCGTCCCGGTCTGAAACTTCGTAGCACAGGCAGCTTCGCACTCCCACGGTTCGGGAGGCCTTCGAAATGGTAAACAGGCTTTCACGAACCGCTCCCGGACTGGCGTGATGATCAAATATGGTGGTGGTTCCGTTTTTCACGCAATCCATGAGCGGGACCAGGGCGCTGTGGTAGATGTCCTCCGGGGTCAGAACCTTGTCCAGGCGCCACCAGAGGCGTTCCAATATTTCCTGAAAATTGGACGGAG
Organism: uncultured Desulfocucumis sp.; assembly: GCA_965543975.1. GTDB lineage: Bacteria > Bacillota > Desulfotomaculia > Desulfotomaculales > Desulfocucumaceae > Desulfocucumis. Next base: position 1,555 of record CBEULQ010000482.1, read on the forward strand.
GGGCGTCCTTTAAGGCCATACCCCGGGCAAAGGTGCTGTACAGGTGCATATGGGTATTGATCAGCCCGGGCATGATCACCCTGCCTCCTGCGTCTATGAAAACGGAGCCCGGATATTTGTGTTGTAATTCCCGGGTGACTCCTACTTCCACAATCAAATTGTCCCGGATGGCCACACATCCGTCGGCAAGATAAGGCTGTGTATCATCTCTGGTAAAAACCCTGCCGTTTCCCACCAGCAGCATACAACCACCATTTTTAGTCTCACTAAACATAAAAATTCTCTCCCATACGTTGATGACTTCATAAAACAACCTCTTGCCCGCTACACCGAAACCGGCACAAGCGCAAATTTGTCGACGTCAACCAATCCCTTATCAGTTAGTTTCAGAGCGGGAATAACCGGTAAACTTAGAAATGCCAGTGTCATAAATGGATCATATTCTAGCTTTATCCCCAACTCACGGGCCATATTTTGCAATAAGGCCAATTCCGTCTGTAGGGCATAAATATCATTTTCGGACATCAGTCCGGCCAGCGGCAGCGGCAACGACCCCAATACCCGGCCATTATTTACAATGCAAATGCCTCCCTGCATTCGTTCTATTTCTTGTGCTGCTAGAATAATATCTTCATCACTTGCACCAACAACCACCAAATTGTGTGAATCATGGGCGATGGTAGAAGCAATCGCTCCAGTGCGCATTCCTAAACCACTTACCAGTCCGACACCGACATTCCCTGTACCGCAGTGCCGTTCAAATACGGCCAGTTTTAATATATCCTGAGCCGGATTAGCTTTAAATTCACCGTCAACCACCGGTACCGCCAGTTCCAATGCTATAGTAACAATCTGGTGCGGCACCAGACCGATAACCCGGGCCGTGGCCGAATAAGCCGGAATTTTTAATTTAGCCGGATCAATTATTCCCAATCGTACAGTATTGCGAACTACACTATCACCAATAAACCTGCCGTCAAACAGAGCTTTACCGTTTTGGGCCGCAATCCGTCCGTCTTTGAAGACCATGGCCGGACGCCAGCTATTCAAATCTTCAAATACCAGTAAGTCACTTCGGTAACCGGGGGCAATGGCACCTAAATCGTTCAGGCGAAAATAGGTTGCGGCATTAATAGTCGCCATTTGCAGTACTGTAGGCAGGTCAATCCCGGCTTCCACCGCCATTTTCACCATATGATTGATATGACCAAGGTTAATCAGGTCTGCGGGGTGTCGATCATCTGTGGCAAACAGACAGCGCCGCGCAGTGAACCGGTCGATAATGGGCAGCAGGTCCAGGAGATTTTTCGCTGCCGAACCCTCACGCAGCATGATATATATTCCTTGCTCCAACTTTTCCAGAGCCTCGCCGGGTGTTACACATTCGTGGTCTGATCCAATACTGGCGTTAATATAAGCGGTCAGCTCTTTTCCGGTAAGCCCGGGGGCGTGACCGTCAATCTGCTTACCCTCTGCCAACCTGATTTTGGCAAAAACTCCTTCATC
>CBEULQ010000483.1:0-3054 GCA_965543975.1 uncultured Desulfocucumis sp.
AACTTCCGTCCCGACCTCACTTCACCGGAGATACATCCTACCATTTCCCTACTTTAACCCATAAGAAAGGTACGCAGCTCCATATAATAGCTGCGGGCCGGATGGCATTTCATTCGCCACTTTATCTTGTAAAGAAAACTCTGGCGCGTATTCTTTCACTTCATTTCCATGTTTGGAATATTATATAATGCACCAATTTGAAATATGGGGAGATGTTTGTATGTCTCACAAAAAGAAACCCGAACTGACCGGACGCATCGTTTTGCCGGGAGAGCCGCAATACGACGCGGCCCGCCAGGAGTTCAACACCTTCTTCAATAGATTTCCGCTGGTCATCGTCTTCGCCCAGGAAACCCAGGACGTAGTCAACGCCGTGCGCTGGGCGCGTTTTAATCACGTACCGATTCGCCTGCGCTCCGGCCGCCACAACTACGAGGGCCTGTCGGTGGTCGACGCCGGCATTGTGATCGACGTAAGCGAGATGACTAGGGTGGAGGTGGACCGCAAGCGCGGCACCGCCACGGTGCAAACCGGCCAGCGGGACTTCTCCTTAGCCGAGGCGCTTGCGTCCGAGGGGCTGGCGGTGCCTAATGGTCTCTGCGCCAGCACGGGCATCGCCGGGTTTACCCTGGGCGGCGGCCAGAGCAGTCTATCCCGGCCGTTTGGTCTGATGATCGACAACCTGCTTGAACTGGAGATGGTCGATGCCAACGGCCAAGTGCTACGCGCCAGTGCCGACCAAAACGCCGATCTGTTCTGGGCCTCGCGCGGTGGGGGCGGCGGCAATTTCGGCATCTATACTTCCTTCCGCTTCCGTACGCGCCGCATTGACACGGTGGCCTACGCCAGCATCAACTGGGACCTGCGGGACCTGGAGCCGGTGCTGCGAACCTGGCAGAACCTTACACTCCCCGGCGCCAGCGAGCGGCTCACCCCCCTCCTTACCATAGCTTCAGGACTGGAGTCGTTGCTGTTAATGCAAGGGGTCTTCCTGGGTTCGGCTAAAGAGCTGCGCCGCCTGCTGCAGCCTTTGCTCCGGGCCGGCTCGCCTTTAAATGTAACCATCGAAGAGATACCCTGGCTAGAGGCTGTAGCCCGGATAGCGGCCACCCAGCCGGATACTCCCGAACCCTTCAAGAGCGTAGGCCCCTTCGTCAATGAGCTGCTGCCGGACGAGGCCATTGCCATCATCCGGCGTTTCATCAACGAGCCGCCCACCTCCTCGGCCAGTGTCTTTTTACACGGCCTGGGCGGGTCGGTGGCCAGGGTGCCCAGTGAGGCTACGGCCTATTTCTGGCGCCAGGCCCTGTATAACATGTCATTCTTTGCCACCTGGGATACGCCTGACGGAGCGGCCCCGGGCATCCGCTGGGTGGAGGAATTCCGCCGGGCGATGCGCCCCTTTACCCAGGGCGTTTACGTCAATACACCGGACCTCTCGATCAGGAACTGGCCCAAGGCCTACTACGGCGGAAACTTCGACCGGCTGACCCGGGTAAAGGCCAAATACGACCCGAAGAACGTTTTCAATTACCCGCAGAGCATCCCGCCCGCCTGTAAAAATGCAACATAGGAAAAAGACCTTCTTGTCTTAAATCTTTAACGATAAGGGTGAGATAAATGTTCCCGGGAAAACACCAAAAAATGAAAACAAACACTATGGGAGGACTTACTGATGTTCCCGGCATACTGGTGGGAAACGCTGAGGACAAAAGCGGACGTACGGGATGCACGGTGATTCTCTGTCCGGGTGGGGCGGTTCCCGGCGTAGACGCAAGTGGAGGTAACCCCGGTACCCAGCAGACCGATAGCATCCGCCCCGGCACCGCGGAGTATCCTGTATATGGCGTCCTCCTCACAGGCGGCAGTTTCTTCGGGCTGCCGGCGGCGGGCGGGGTGATGCGCTGGATCGTTGAGCAAGGGCTCGACGAGGTACCTCTCGTACCCGCGGCGGTCATCTACGACCTCCCCTACGCCAAGGGCTCACCACCCCCTGATGCGGCCCTGGCCTACGCCGCCTGCCAGGCTGCCAATGCGGGTCCCATGGCCGAAGGAAATGTGGGTGCCGGGGCGGGAGCAACGGTGGGGAAAATCTACGGTAGGCCGATGAAAGGCGGACTTGGCACCGCCTCCCTGCGCATTCCCGGCGGCCCCGTGGTGGCGGCCCTGGCGGTGGTCAATGCCCTCGGAGACATATGGGACCGGGGGCGTATCGTCGTGGGGGCGCAACGTCCCGATGGAACCTTCGTCGATCAGACCCGGGCGATGCTGGACGGTGTGCCGTCACCGCTGTACTTCCAGAGCACCACAATCGCCTTAGTGGCTACCACAGAGCGGCTGACCAAGGCAGAGGCCAACCGGGTGGCAAAACTGGCCGACGATGGAATGGCCCGGGCCATCTCCCCAAATCACACTCAGTGGGACGGTGACACGGTCTTCTGCCTCGCCCTGGGTTCAGAAACCAGTAACATGTCCAGAGACGCCGTCGTTACCATTGTGGGCACAGCCGCTGCGGTGGTACTGGAGCAGGCCATTATACGGGGGGCACTGGCGGCACAACCGGGTACATACGCACCAAAATAGGACCTGAATCCGTGACAGCTGTTCTGGACTTTAATTCACTGTCCGTTTTCCGGGGTTCAGTACAAAGGTGGGGATTTTTTTACTCTTTCGTTTCTTTTTTTTAAAGGAAAAATTCGGGACATTTGCTTATGTTTGTAATCATTTATTCGATTTCAATGTTTTGCATACGAAAGAGCCTTGCAGCATTAAAAACTTGCAGAATAAATATTTTTCCACTACGAACTGTATAAACCACACGATAATTTTTATATATGATTTCCCGGATCTGGGGCTGTCCAACTTCCGGTATAACTAGATAACCAAGCTCAGTTTTTTTAATAAAAATTATTATGATGAGGTGAATTTAATATGGCAATAAGACATTATGTTTTACTAGGGACTGATGGTTTTATTGATCTGCCCAATGCAGCTACGGTTTGCACTCCTAATAGATCACACGTATATGTTTTTGGTTTTGTAGGAGGTCCTTAC
>CBEULQ010000484.1:0-3047 GCA_965543975.1 uncultured Desulfocucumis sp.
AAGTAATGTCTCCTTATAGTCACCCCCTCCTTCATTAGAAGATAATTGATATTCCGGGCCACATATCTAAGAAGAACCCGGCATTCCCTCCTAAGATTCTCCCAAATATTTTATGTGGCTTTTGCTGCTGAGGTTACTAATCCGGGAAACCAATTATTTTGGGTTTTGACTGTAACATAGATATTTCATTTTACATAAAATAACAGGACTCCGTTTAAGATGATCACAAACTAGCTGGGGGGAGGAAGATGGGTTTTGTGTGGAGCTGGGCATTGATTGTGTTTGTCATTATTGCCGCAGTTTTTCTGGTGATAACTTTGGCTCAAATGGAAGCAGGCACCAAGGTGAAGGGTAAGTGGCTGGCATATACTCTTTGTTCCTTTGCCGTGGTAACAGCGTTGGTAATTTTCAGACCAAAACCAAATATGGAACAGGTGCAATACTTGCCGGCTCCAACCTCATCCCAAGAACAAACGACAGACTTGAGGGGTGCAGCGCAGCAGAAAACCGATGCGAAGGCCATGGAATCCGGGAGCGGGCTGACCGGGGGTGAACAATCACAGGGAAAAGTTGTTGAAAATCAAGGAAATCAGGAGGCTCAGGGAGCAGGGAGCAATCAGGGCAAAGAGCAGGGCTCTGATCCGGTTGGCGGCGTGGATCCTATACTTAAGGAAATATTGAAATTAAAGCTAAAACCGCAGGCCGGGGGTGAACAATCACAGGGAACAATCGGTGAAAATCAGGGGAACCAGGAGACTCAGGAAGTAGGAGGCCTTGAGGACCAGGAGCAGTATCTTGAACCGGTTGGCGGCGTGGATCCTATGCTTGAGGAAATATTGGCCCTAAAGCAGCAGGCAGGGCAAAGGAAGATAGGAGCAGAGGCAGCCATCGAAGAGTCTAATAGTGAAGAATCAAGTGTTTCCGGAGCAGCTGGTTCCGTCAACCAACTAAACCAGGGGCCGGAAGCACAACAAAAAATAGATTTGTATTGGGACGGAGAGACGGGTAAACAGACAGTTGAAGGTAATGAAAAAGAAAGCCAACAGCCGGGCCAAACTCCGCAGCAAGGCCAAAGTCAACAGGTGCTCCGAAGAAAAGTCGTAGCAGCGACTCTTAATGTAAGGGATAAGGAAAGTCTGGACGGTCGGGTCATTGGGAACTTGAAGTCCGATGACATCGTAGAAGTTGATGGGGAATCCGGAACAGGTGAGTGGTTAAAAATCAAGTTGAATTCCGGGCAAACGGGTTGGGTAATGAAAAAGTATACAAGTGTTCTACCTTAATTAATAAGGTAAGTAAACATTTCACTGCTTAGTGTGAATCAGGGAGGAAAGGCGATGAAGTTTAAGGAGTTCGGAAGGATACTTGGAGAACTTAAAGTGGTGCTGGTCTTGATACCGTTGGTGGCCATGGTGGCCAGTGCGGTAATGAGCATGTTTGTGCTGACGCCTGTTTACAAGTCCACCACAACGCTTATTGTCCTGAGAGACCAAATGGCGCCTAATGAGATTAATTTAAGTACCCTGGCAATTAATGTGAGGCTGGCAAAAACATACACTCAGCTGGCCAAAAGTCGAACTGTAGCGGAAGAAGTCATAAAAAACAATAATCTGAATCTGACCCCGGATCAATTAAGCGGGAATATCGAGGTGGAACTGGTAGCCGATACCGAGGTCCTGAAAATTACGGCCAGTGACTCCAATCCTGCAGCGGCTGCTCTGATTGCCAATGGGGTGGCCCAGGCGCTTTCGGGCAAGGTTTATAAAGAATTGAGTGTCAAAAATATTCAAGTACTCGACCCCGCCCTTCCCTCTGCTGTTCCAGTTAGTCCCAAAGTTGTTTTAAATGTAATTCTTGCCGGCATTCTGGGATTGACCGTAACGGTTGGAATTATTTTTGTACGGGAGTACCTTGACGATACCATCAGGCATGCTGAGGAGATTGAAAGCTATCTTAAGCTTCAAGTACTGGGATTGATACCACCAGTGAAGATAATGCGCAGCGGAGGAGGTAAACCGGAGAGTGAGTAGCTACGAACTGATTACCTATGATCAGCCCCGGGCTTTTATTTCGGAGTCCTTTCGAACTTTGCGGGCAAACCTGCAGTTTATGGGAGTGGGAGAAGATATAAAATCAGTAATGCTGGCCGGAGGTACGGTGGGAGAGGGCACGTCTTTTCTGACGGCAAATCTGGGCATCACTTTTGCGCAAACAGGTAAAAGGGTGATTGTAATTGATTGCGACCTGCGCAAGCCCCAGCAGCATTTGATTTTTAACGTAGATAACCAGCTTGGCCTGACCAGTGTTTTATCCGGATTTAAAGAGCTTGATAAAGTTATAAAGACCATTCCCATGGCGGGGTTGAAGATATTAACAGCCGGTCCATTCCCCGCCAACCCCGCGGAATTGCTGGGAAGCCAGGAGATGAACAACCTGATTGCCGATTTAAAAGACAGGGTTGATGTAATACTGCTGGACACCCCTCCCTTGACCATGGTGTCGGATGCCGCCGTTCTGTCTAAAGCGGTGGACAGCGTGCTTTTGGTAGTAAGATCCAGGGTTTCTTCCCGTAATTCAGTTGTTAAAACGATGGAACTATTGACTAACGCCAAGGCCAGGGTTCTTGGGGCGGCTTTAAACTGCGCCAGGATGGATGAAAGAAACGTAGATTATAATTCCTACTATGCCGCGGAAACAAACATACAGAAAAAGAAAAAAAAGACTGACGACCAAAAATAATAAAAAGCTGGTGATTCTAGTAATGAGTACCTTTCTGGTTACGGGTGGGGCCGGTTTTATCGGTTCAAACCTGGCCATTTCCCTGGTGGAGTCTGGTCACAGGGTCAAGGTATTGGATGATTTTTCCACGGGAAGACTTGACAATTTACAGCCGGTGTTAAAAGAAATTGAGTTGTTTAGAGCTGATCTTCGCAACCTGGACGATGTGCGGCGGGCCACCGCGGGCGTGGAAGTGGTTTTTCACCAGGGGGCGCTGCCTTCAGTACCCAGGTCGGTGGCCGATCCGCTGACCACCAACGAAGTAAATG
>CBEULQ010000485.1:0-3046 GCA_965543975.1 uncultured Desulfocucumis sp.
ACCAGAAAAGCGTACGGGTTGGACCAGGTGGAGAAAAGGCCCTTCCCCGCCGGCAAAACCTTGAATGCGGCGGATATCCAGCAAAATACGGAAACCATAGAGAATATCAGGCTCTGGGATTACCGGCCGCTGCAACAAACCTACAGCCAGCTGCAGGAGATGAGGCTGTACTACGAGCTTAAAAACATTGACGTGGACCGCTATAATATTAACGGTCAATACCGTCAGGTGATGATATCACCCAGGGAGCTGAACCAGGAGCAACTTCCCGAACAGGCCAAAACCTGGGTCAACCAGCGGTTGAAATATACCCATGGCTATGGCATAGTTATGAGCCCTGTAAACGAAGTTACCGGAGAGGGGTTACCCAATCTTTTTATCAAAGACATTCCGCCGGCATCCAGCGTGGATTTGAAAGTTGAGCGCCCGGAAATATATTTCGGTGAACTGACCGACAATTATGTCATAGTCAATACCAGGGAACAGGAGTTCGACTACCCCCAGGGTAATGACAACGCATATACCAAATATGAAGGGGAAAACGGCGTTAAAATCGGCTCAATTTTTAGAAGGCTCATGTTCGCCTTCGTTATGAGCGATTACAAGCTCCTGCTTTCCGGAGATGTTAACAGCAATAGCCAGGTGCTGTATTATCGCAACATAACGGAAAGGGTACCTAAAATAGCTCCTTTCCTGCAATATGATTCCGATCCGTATATGGTGGTTGACGGTGGAAAACTGTACTGGCTGTGGGACGCATATACGGTAACAAACATGTATCCCTACGCCGAACCCTTTGTCGGGGGATTGAATTATATCAGAAATTCAGTTAAGGTAGTGGTGGATGCATATAGCGGTGACGTCAAATTTTACATCGCCGACCAGAATGATCCCATAATAAAAACCTACAGTCAGATTTTCCAGGGATTGTTCCTTCCCCTGGATCAAATGCCGGGCAGCTTAAAGAGCCATATAAGGTATCCGGAAGACCTGTTCACCTTCCAGGCGCAGAAATACACCGTCTTCCATATGGACGACCCGGAAGTATTCTATAATAAAGAGGACAAATGGAATATGCCCACGGAAATGTTTTACAATGAGGAGCAGCCTTTGGAGCCTTATTACACCGTTGTAAAACTGCCGGGGGAAAAATCCACGGAATATATTCAAATATTGCCCTTTACCCCGCAGAACAAGAAAAACATGATTGCCTGGCTTGCCGGCAGGTCGGACGGAGAGAATTACGGCAAACTGTTGATGTATGAATTCCCCAAGCAGGAGCTGGTTTACGGCCCGATGCAGGTGGAGGCCAGGATAAACCAGGACACCACCATATCCCAGCAGATTTCGCTGTGGGATCAGAGGGGTTCACAGGTTATCAGGGGCAATTTAATGATCATACCCGTAAAGGATTCATTGTTATACGTGGAGCCTCTATACCTTCAGGCGGAGCAGAGCAAAATGCCTGAACTGCGCAGGGTTATAGTTGTCCACGGGGATAGGGTGGTTATGGAACCCACCCTGGAAATTGCCCTACAAAAGATATTCGGCGGCAAGGAGCAGCAGCCGGTGACGCCCCGGCTTCCGGAAGAGCAACAACAGCCGCAGACCGACAGGAATGTCAGCCAACTGGCCGCAGAGGCCAATAAAATTTATGACGAAGCCCAGGCAAGGTTGAAGGAAGGCGACTGGTCAGGCTATGGGGAAGCCCAGAGACGCCTTAAGGAAGTGTTAAACGAGATCGCACAAAAGGCGGTACAATAAAATTTTAGGTTGACCTTATACCCCGTGCGCCAGGACGGGGTATAAGGCTGCTGGAAGGAGTGGAAACCGGTATGTTTTTTGAGAACTGGTTTTTAGGAATAATTTTTGGTGTTGTAACCACTGTGGGCCTACTGGCCATATGCTCTCCCCTTATGAATATGTGGAAAAAATATGAGGATCCCAAACCGGCAGCTGGGGATCACGGCTGCGGCCACGGCCATTAAAATTTAAAAAATATTTTATAGTGCCTTATCATCTTGACTTAAGACCTACCGGTACCTGGCGCCGGTAGTTTTTTTTCATTATATACGGGGGGATTTAAATGCCCTATGTTACCATGCAAGGACAAAAATACCATTACGATGCCGGACTGCCAGATGTTGGAGACCCCGGACAGGCTATAATGTTTATCCACGGGGCCGGTGGAAGCCACAGGCAATGGGTTAATCAGGTGGCAGAACTGGGCAGGGAACATCTGGTGGTTGCACCGGATCTCCCCGGTCACGGCCTGTCAGGGGGTGTGCCGCTGGACAGCATATCGGCCTACAGGGGATTCATCGAGGATCTGGCAGATGTTCTTTTTGGTATGCCCTTTTATTTGGCGGGACATTCCATGGGAGGCGCCGTGGCCATGGATTACGCCCTGAACAATCCCGGAAGGCTGGCCGGTCTCATCCTCATAGGAACTGGCTCCAGACTGAAAGTGAAAAAGGAAATACTGGATGCTTTAAAAAACGGAATAATTTTTGACGGTTTGGAGAATTTCCTGTATGGAAAGAATACTCCCGGGAATATGCTTGCCGCAGCAGCCCAAGAAATAAAGTCGGTGGCGCCTGAAGTGTTTTACAATGACTTTTTAGCATGCGACAATTTTAATGTAGATCATTTGCTGGATAGCATTAATGTTCCCACCCTTGTGGTTTCATCAAGCCAGGACGTTATGACCCCTGTCAAATATGGCAGGCGGCTGGCGGACGGCATACCCGGAGCACTGTTTAAAATTATTGAGAGTGCCGGACACATGATGATGTTGGAGCAGCCGGCCGGTTTAAACAGGTCCATAAATGAATTTATAATAAAGTAACAAATATAAATGACCCGGAGGGATAACATGACCAAAACGATAAGAAGAATCGGACTGCTCACCGGGGGTGGAGACGCCCCGGGGCTAAATGCGGTTATCAGGGCGGCTGTTAAGACGGCTATCAGGCAGTACGGCCTGACCGTAATAGGCTTTCAAAATGGTTTTGGCGGTCTAATTAAAAACCAGGCCAGGGAAATG
>CBEULQ010000486.1:0-3039 GCA_965543975.1 uncultured Desulfocucumis sp.
CCCAGTACGCCGTTTATGGTTACGTGTTCTATACCCTGGCCATGGGCATGCTGATCGGATCACTGTTGGGCATTCAACTGGGCGCCATCACCACCAAGGTGGTTCCCGGTATTCAGATCAGGGCTTTCTACGCCCTGGCCATATTAGCCGGCTTCACCAACAGGCTCTTCGCCCTGCCGGAAAAAATGGCCCAGATGGGTTACATTCAATTGGCTCCGGCAACCGGAAAGCTGATTGCCAATATCGGCGTGGTGATTTTCTTCGGACTGGTATCATTCTTCGCGCTGTGGATTATCGTAACCTTTATCCGCAACATACCCAGGCTGAGGGCTGAAGCCGCCGGTCAGGCATATTCCGAGGGGGGTGTTACCCAATGATTAGAAACAAGAAAACCTTTTTCATAGGGCTGGCCATGCTTATAAGCTTCTGCCTGGTTTACGCCGGAATAATGTCCCCCAGCTTCGGCAACGGCAGAAACGGACTGAAATTCGCCGACGATATGTTTAATTCACTGTCCAAGGGCTCCGCTTATTTTATCAGCGACCAGATGAAGAAAGCGGAAAAGGAAAACGGCAAGGCCATAGATCTAGCTATAAAAGCCACAAGTGATGAAGAAGCGGCAAAATGGGCAAAATTATATGAAGTTGCCGGTGCCGAAGTAAAACTGGACGGCGTCAGTGTAAGCATCAAGGGTGATTTCGGCAAAATACTGACCTCCGCCCTAACGGACTCCGACGCTATGTACAACAACCAAGGCGACAAGATAGCTGCAAAATACGGCTATGACGCCAGGGAAGCCACCTACAACTGGTATAATTCATTCAAAAAGATGGATGATCAGTTAAAGAAAAAGGAAATGTTTCCTGAATCCAGTACACTTAACAATGTAATGAAGAAGGGCATTGAACCCGCTTATAACTACTACGGCATTGAAATAAAACAAGTTAAGGACAACAAGGCCACAGTCTCCTTCATGCTGATATTCTACCTCATCTATACATTGTGGTACGGCTTTGGACTATACTATCTCTTTGACGGACTGGGCATCACCACTACTAAGGCCGCTAAAAAGGCAGAGGCGTAAAATCCTACAAAACATTCGGAAAGCCGGTGCATTTTGCACCGGCTTTATTTGTTTTTTGCTGATATAAACATCAGTATCTCATGATGTACTTACAATGAATATACCTCTTTTTCTTCCAGTATCCTTATTCCGTTTTTCTGCAATGTGGTTATGGCATCGTCCAGCTGCTCCACCCGGAATACCACCAGAGCGGCATTGGTGGCCTTTTGCAGGAAGGCGTAAAGGTATTCTATATTAATGCCGGACTCCTGCAGCACCGTCAGCGCTCCTGCCAGCCCGCCGGGACTGTCCGGAACCTCAACGGCTATAACGTCCGTGGAACTTACCGTAAACCCTGCTTCTTTTAATGCATTAAAAGCCTTATCCGGATCGTTTACAATCAGGCGGAGTATACCGAAGTCAGTGGTGTCGGCTATGGACAGCGCCCGGATATTGATGCTGTTCTCTCCCAGCACACTGGTAACCTTGGCTAAACGCCCGGATTTATTTTCAAGAAAAATGGAAATCTGCTTAATTCTCAAAACTTCCTACCCCCTTATAAGGTTTGGGGACACACCTTCTTAGGTTGCCGGAATTCCTTTCTTAACAATCACCGAGAAGGATTGTCTCCTCAATTATTATTTTCAAGCGGCGCATATTCTACCAGCTGTTACAATTCTCTTTTGTCCACTACCCTCTTGGCCTTACCCTCGCTGCGGGGGATGGTGCGAGGCTCAACCAGTTTGATCCTGGCGTTGATGCCCAGCACGCTGGCGATGCGTAAGCGCAGGCGTCCCTCCAGTTCCTCGATGAAACGAACCTTGTCGCTGAAAAGCCGGTCTGATAGCTCCACCCATATTTCCAGTTCATCCAGGTTGCCCTTGCGGTCCACCACCAGCAGGTAATGGGGTTCCGTATCGCCAAATTCCAGCAGTACGCTTTCAATCTGAGACGGAAATACATTAACTCCCCTGATTATGAGCATGTCGTCGGTTCGGCCGGTAACCCTCTTCATCCGTACGTGGGTGCGCCCGCAGCTGCAGTGTTCCTCGGTGAGCGTGGTTATATCCCGGGTACGGTAGCGAATAATGGGGAAAGCCTCCTTGGTAAGGGAGGTGAATACCAGTTCCCCCTGTTGTCCGCAGGGAAGCTGCTCCCCTGTTTCGGGATCAATCACCTCCGCTATAAAGTGATCTTCAAATATATGCATGCCCCTTTTCTCCCGGCACTCCATGGATACCCCCGGTCCTAGAACCTCGCTGAGCCCGTAAATATCATGGGCGGAAATGTCCAGTTTTTCCTCCAGTTGTGCCCGCATCCGCTCGGACCATGGCTCGGCGCCGAAAATGCCTGCCTTTAAAGGAAGCTTTGTGAAGTCAATGCCTGCGTTTTTGCCCTCTTCGGCAAGAAACAGGGCGTATGAAGGGGTGCAAGTAAGAATGGCGCTGCCGAAATCCTGCATTAACATTAACTGTCTGGCGGTATTCCCTCCGGAAACGGGCACCACGGTGGCCCCCAGCTTCTCAGCCCCGTAATGAACTCCCAACCCTCCGGTAAAAAGACCGTAGCCGTAGCCGTTCTGTATTACCTCCCCGGGGCCGCCGCCAGCCATGACTATAGACCTGGCAATCAGCCCGGACCACATATCAATGTCATTTTTAGTATATCCCACCACGGTAGGTTTTCCGGTGGTGCCAGAGGAGGCGTGCACCCGGACCACTTCCTCCCTGGGCACGGCAAAAAGCCCGAAGGGGTAATTATCCCTTAGATCCTGCTTCACCGTAAAGGGCAGTTTTTTAATATCGTCCAGGGTTTTTATATCCTCCGGAGCGACTCCCTGTTCATCAAATTTTTTGCGGTAAAAAGGAACGTTTTCATAAACCCTTTTAACCGTAGCCTTCAGCCTGGACAGTTGAAGTTCCCGCAAATGCTCCCTTGGCATTGTTTCTTGTTCCCGGTCCCAATACATATTAATC
>CBEULQ010000487.1:0-3031 GCA_965543975.1 uncultured Desulfocucumis sp.
CTTTTTTCGTGCAAAACTTCCGATTGTCCCCTTTAAGAACCGTCCCCTTGTCTGCGGGGCTTACAGGCTGCTAGATAATACAAGACCTTCGCCCCGCCAGCGAAGGTCTGATGAGACCAGGAAGACACACCTTCTTGGGTTATCTAAAATCCTAAAGTCTAAACAATTTCATGAAGGAATGTCCCCAACTTATTCACAAAGGAATGTCTCCAAATTAGTTTAATCAAACCAGTTGTGTTCAATCCAGTGGATTAAAGGCCTTAAGTTTACATCCTTGGCCAGGGATATTAGTTCCGGTATCTTTTGGTAGTCATCCAGGGCGATAGGTTTAGGTAGCAGAGGGTTAACCCGGTAATAACGCGGGCCCAGAAGTTGCGAACTGAACCTGGCGTCCGCCTCCACCAGTCCGTCGAACATGAGACTTAAAAGCGGCAGCGGGGGGTCGGAATAAAGCACCCATTCAAGGGCACCCCAACCTGCTGTGTCGGCATCTATTTTCAGCGGGCAAAATCCCGTGCCGAAGGAAAGAAGGTATATGTGGTCAAATTTCTGATTGCCGGCAAGCACATCACTAGCCAAGGCTATTGCCGCTGTGCTGGGGTTGTTGGCAACAACCCCTCCGTCGATATGGCTGCGGTAGGATGGAAAATAAACGGGCGCCGCGCTGCTGGCCAGAGCAACGTCGATTACCATTTCCTCCAGGGTATCTGAATTGGGAAAGTTATTAAAAAAGATAGCGTTCCAGTCCAGAGGGCCGGATACCCTGAATGACGGTACCAGCACTTTTTTTTCCAGGTCCTTAAGCTTTAATGTACATGAAAACAACGAGCACAGCAGCTTTTTCAGGTGATCGTTGTCGTATTTGGGCCTGAAAAGTTCAAGATATCTGGGTTTAAAAATATATTCCCCGTTTTCTTTCGTATAAAGCTCAGTCAGCTTTCCGGGAGGCGCCCCGGCGGCCAAACCCAGGGCTATAAAGGAGCCGGTGGACGTTCCGGCAAAAAAATGCGTACTTTTGATTAAATCAGGAAAAATTGCCTCCAGTCTTTTCAGTAAACGGGCTGTAAGTGCCCCGCGAATCCCTCCTCCGTCAAAGGTCATAATTCTGAATTTGGCCATCATACATCACCCCTGCAGGCAGTAACCAAATTATTATTTAAAACTATGCTTTGACGTGGGCGATGGTGCATTGGTTTACAATACAATTAATTCTTTATCTCGCTAACAGCCTGTAAGACCCCGTCCTCGAAGGTCGGGGTCTTACAGGCAATTAAGGAAAGGGGACACACCTCTATTAAGAGGTCAGGGGACACACCTCACTTTGAAGTATGTCTTTAGGGTCAGAGGAATGTCCCCAACGTATGTTCGGCAGGGGAATAACCCCTTCCGAACCCAAGGCTCACTTATATTCTTTTTCAGTTTTTACGTTCATTAGAATATAAAAAAATAAAAACTGCCGTAAATAAGACGGCAGTTTTTATAGTTAATTTAATTTATAGTCTGGAAAAATCCAGGGTAGCAAAATAATCCTCTATTGTTTCGGCCCTGCGGATCACTTCCACACTGCCGTTGGGCTTTAAAAGCAGTTCGGCGGACCTCAGCTTGCCGTTGTAGTTAAACCCCATGGCATGTCCGTGGGCCCCGGTGTCGTGGATCACCAGAATATCACCAATCTCCACCATGGGCAGCTTGCGGTTGACGGCAAATTTGTCGTTATTCTCACAGAGGGAACCGGTGACGTCGTATATATAACCGTGCGGCCAGTCCTCTTTACCCATTACGGTGATATGGTGATAGGCGCCGTATATGCCCGGACGCATCAGGTTGGCCATGCAGGCATTAAGACCCACGTAATTTTTGTATATTTCTTTCTTGTGCAGTACCGTGGCCACCAGATAGCCGTAAGGGCCTGTTATCATCCTTCCGCTCTCCATGGCCAGCTTTAAGGGATGCAGCCCGTTGGCCACTATCTTTTTCTCATAGGCATCCTTGATGCCGCGGCTTAGATAAAAAAGATCTACCGGTTCCTCTCCCGGACGGTACGGTATTCCTATACCGCCGCCAAAATTGACAAATTCCACCTTGATATCAAGGGTGCGGTAAATCTCCACCACCAGGTCAAACATCATGTTGGCTGTTTCGATGAAATAATCCGGGTCCAATTCGTTTGATATAACCATGGTATGCAGACCGAAACGTTTGACGCCCTTGTTTTGCATAATTCTATAGGCATCCAGAAGCTGTTTCCGGGTCAGCCCGTATTTTGATTCCTCCGGGTTTCCTATGATGGCGTTACCGCCCTCCCGAAGCGGACCGGGATTGTATCGGAAACAAATTAAATCCGGTATACCGGCATGCTTCTCCAGATATTCAATGTGGCTGATATCGTCAAGATTAATGATGGCTCCCAGTTCCCTGGCTTTGATAAATTCTCCGGCCGGAGTGTCATTTGAGGAAAACATGATCTCCTCTCCGTAAATACCTGCCCTTTCCGCAAGTAGCAACTCCGGCAGGGAACTGCAGTCTGCGCCGAAACCCTCTTCCTTGAGAATTTTCATTATATACGGATTGGGTGTAGCCTTTACAGCAAAATACTCCTTGAATTGGGAAACCCATGAAAAGGCCTCCAGCAGTTTGCGGGCGTTGGACCGGATGGCCGCTTCGTCGTAGATATGAAATGGCGTGGGATGTTCTCTAATGATTTCCAGCAACTGTTCTCTACTTAAAGGCAATTTTTTTTCCGACATTAACAGTCCTCCAGAATAGTAATTGTTTCGTTGTCCTGCTGGACTTCAAAAGTTATAACCACTATTAATAGATTATATAGTCGATGTATGTCATTAGGCAACCCCGATTCACGGTGAGCGGCACAATTAAAAGGCAACCAGAAAGCGGCTGCCTAAATATAAGTGAGCCTTGGGTTCGTATCCCCTACCGAACCCTTAGAGCGAACTTAAAAGTGAAGCTCGAAATCTTTGATTTCGTTAGCTGAACTTTCCCTTTAGACATCCATGCCGCAGGAGCGGCACCA
>CBEULQ010000488.1:0-3006 GCA_965543975.1 uncultured Desulfocucumis sp.
CCTTTGATAACGGCAATATCAAACAACGCTATAGCTAATCGCCGCTATGAAAGGACTTCCCCGCCCTGTGGGTATTCTTTTGTAGGCTATTACTGCAGGCTTCGCCTTTTTATCTCCGACTGCAGTTCCTCCTGTAATTTGGCCTTGTATTGTTTTAGCTTGTTCATTTCCCGGTAGCGCCTGATGGTTATCTGCACCGCCGGGGCCAGATCCCTTTCCGTCACCGGTTTGGTCAGGTAGCCCATTACCCCGGCATCAATGGACTTTTTTATTATTTCAACATCGCTGTAGGCGGTTAGCAGAAGTATGGGGGCCAGTTTGCGGCCGGAAATCATCTTTGCCGCCTTTAACCCGTCCATAACCGGCATCTTTACGTCCATTATTACCAGATCGGGGGTCAGTTTCTGAGCCAGTTCAACTGCCTCATATCCGTTCTTGCCCTCTCCGGAGACCGTGTGTCCCATTTCCTGGAGCATTTCTTTGATGTCAAGCCTGGTCAAAGCCTCATCGTCAATCACTATTATCCTGTATTTCTCCAATTCCAAATCTCCCTTCCACAGGGAATTTAAACATTGCCCGGGTGCCCGGGAACCCTGGTACAATTTCCATTACGCCCCCAAGATTTTCTTTAACCAGGGCAGTTGCAATCTGCAGTCCCAGGTTGGCGCGCTCCTCCAGGTTAAATCCCGGCGGAAGGCCCGCACCATCATCCGCTATGCAAATAGCAACCTCAGAATCATTGGCGCTTATGCCTACCCGGATGTTACCCTGCTGCCGGTCTGCAACCCCGTGCTCCAGAGCATTTTGCAACAGTTCGTTGGTTACTATGGCCACAGGTATGGCCAGTTCGGACGGCAGGCACACCTTGTCCCCGGCAACATTGATATTTATATCGTCCCCCGGGTCCACCATGCTTTCAATCAACATTCCGGCTATTCTGGCCATGCAGCTTTTCATTTCTATTATCTCCGGACTTTCCTTGGAGAAAAATTCATGAACCAGGGCTATGCACTTGACTCTGTTAATGCTCTCCTGAAAGGCCTGCTTCGCCTCGGGAGCGTTGATCCTGCGCATCTGAAGACGCATCAGGCTGGCAATGGTCTGCAAATTATTTTTAACCCTGTGGTGTATTTCCTTGATCACCGCGGATTTGGCTATAAGCTGTTTTTCCTTTTTACGCAGTTCGGTGATATCCCTCAGCAGATACACATTTCCTATAACCCCGAATTTATCGATAACCGGCAGGGAACGCACCAGCAGCGTCCGGCCGCTGACGGCGATTTCATCCACATCGGATTCTCTTTTAAAAACCTTCTCCAATTCAGGTAAATGACCAATATTTTTGATTATGTTCGAGGAATTTGCAGCCCTGCCCGTAAGCTGGGCAAAAAGATCCTCGGCAACCTTGTTGACAAAGGAGATATCGCCAGCTTCATTGGTTACCAGCAGCGCGTCATGCAGCAGAGTCGGCAGAACCTCCCCCATAGTGTTCAGATTTAACAGGGTATCTGTAAGCTTCTGTGTGGTTTCCGACAGTACCTTTAGCGAGTCTTCCTGCTGAACCTGCCGGGAGTTGTCCCTCTCCATTATCAACACAGCCAGGGTTCTGCCGTCTTTGCCCTTGACAGGCAGTACCGTTTGTACTATAGGTACTCCCTCCTGGCTTATGCCGCGCACATTTAAAGAAGGTTCCCCGCTGGCAAAGGTCTGAAACACCGCCGGTTCGTTTTCCTTCCTGGCGGGTTGCCCGATAACGCTCCTGCTGTATAAAGAGTTCGCGGTTCTTGGTTTGGCCTCGGCCACCACCACCGCAACGTCCTGATCCGGGGATAACACGTCGATAAATACATCGGCTCCGGCAAGGTCGGAAATATATTGCAAATTATCAGCCAGTGACTCTATTACATTAACGTCTTGCTCAGGAAACAAACAGTCAATTCCACCCAGGGCTTTTGACTGTATCAGATAGTTTGCGAGGCCGTTAATTACAGCGCCGTTGCTGCCAGTTAAATAACTGCTCTGACCTGGCATAGTCTCCCCCTTTTATCTCGCTAACAGCCTGTAAGATCCCGTCCTCGAAGGTCGGGGATAAACAGGCCATTAAGGATAGGGGACACACCTCTATTTAAAGTCTGACTTAGGGATGAGGAATGTCCCCAACTTATTCGAACTAAGTTCGCTCTAAGGGTTCGGTAGGGGTATAACCCCCTTCCGAACCCAAGGCTCACTTATATTTACAACATCTACCAGCATAGTATTTCTTTCAGCTTATTCAGCCCGTCGCCGGTGAAAGCAGAAACTGTTATTATTTCACCTTTCAGGGCAACCTGCCGGAGCAGGTTGCGGGCGGTATCAATATCCGCTGCATTATGGTCGGTTTTCGTGATTACCCCGATGGTGTATCCCGGGAATGTTTGTCCAATACCAGGGGGATAAATAATACTCTTCCTGGTTGCATCCTGAACGAAAAGCACAAAGGATACGTCAACAGACGTAGCCAGAAGGGCTCTGTGATATCTCGGATTCTCCATGTACTCACCCGGTGTGTCAATGGTGCGTGAGTCAAACTCCAGCGCCTGGGTCTTGCGGCTTTGCATATTACGGTTATTAAGCGCGTTTATCAGTGTGGTTTTCCCCGAGTCCACAGCTCCTATGACCATTATTCTTTTCATGTCCCGTACCCGTTATGATTTGGTCAGATTGGCGGCGGTGAACCCCAGTCTTTCACTGAGGGTATCATTAACCTGCTGCAGGGCTGTCTCCACTCCGGACACGTCTCCCAGGACAACCAGCGATCCCGTAAACCTGTCCAGAAAACCGATGGATACATTGGCGGCTTTGGTTGCAATATCTGCTGCGATAATGGCAGTTTCGCCCGGAGTCAAGGTTAGTATGCCGATGGCACCCGCTTCCGGCACTCCGAGTTTGGAGTAAATTTCCCTGTCCGGGTGGGCGATAAGGTGTGCCAGGGTTACCTGTTTCCCGGGAACGTACTCCTGAATTATC
>CBEULQ010000489.1:0-3000 GCA_965543975.1 uncultured Desulfocucumis sp.
AAAGGAGACACATCCTTTGGAGGAATTATGAATTTCCCCAATTAAGAGTTAAACCCGCCTCTTCGGAAGGAAGGTATAATATATGTCCTTTTCTGTAAAAGTTCTTACTTATAATATACATCACTGCGCCGATGCCGCAGGCTCCGTGAGCATCAATAGCATCGGGGAGACAATCGCAAATTCCGGCGCGCATCTGGCTGCTTTACAGGAGGTGGACTGTATGATGCCACGAACCTTTTTCTCACACCAGGCCCGCCGCCTGGCCAAAAAATTGGGTATGAAATATGTCTTCGGGGCAAATATGAAGTGGCTGGCAATTTTCCAGTACGGCAATGCCGTGTTGAGCCGCTTCCCTATTGTGGCTAAAACCATTATACCTTTACCGGGCAAAACCGAAAAAAGAGGAATTTTAATAACCTTAATCCGTGCCCGGGAGACCATAGAATTTTATTTTCTCTGCGCCCACCTGGGGCTTGCCCGGGGAGAGCGTCAGGAGCAAATCAAGAAAATAATAGAAATAACCGGCACCCTGAACAGGCCTTATATACTTGCAGGGGACTTCAATACCGGACTGGATTCCGGAGAATTAACCACACTTACGAAATACTTGGAAGGAACAGCGCTAAAAGTATCTGGAAGGTATGCCACATTTCCCTCCTACAGACCTATTCACGGCCTGGACTACATTTTCACATCCCGGCACTGGCAGGTGGTATCCTGCCAAATTATCACCAGCAGCGCCTCGGACCACCTGCCGGTAATGGCTGAAGTTCTGCTGGACCGAAAAAAATCCGTGGAACCAAAACGCCCGGAAGCTGTTACAACTGAATAGGATTTCCCATTTCCCCCAATAAGTCGCGGAAAACCTCTCCTGCGGACCGGTGAATCACCAGGTCCGCCTGCTCATCCCACTGGGTGGGCTCCCGGTTAATGATTACCACCCGCCGGGCCAGCCCGGGCAATCCGGCCACGGGATATACCTGCAGGCTACTGCCCACCACAAGCAAAAGCTGAGAACCCTTTAAAGCCTCTGTGGCGTTGTAAAAATCCCTGCTCATGGCATCCTCAAACAATACAACCTCAGGCCTCAGCACCCCGGAACAAGCCGGGCAAAGCGGCGGGTTTTCCCCTGTCCTAATCTTGTTCACCAGTTCCCCGAAGGGATAACTTTCCTTGCAGATCATACAGAGGCAGGTGCGCAGGTGCCCGTGCGCCTCCCACACCCTCTTTGATCCTGCTTGTCTGTGCAGCCCATCTATATTTTGAGTAATAACCCCTACCAGGTAACCCTCTTTTTCCAGCTGTGCCAACGCCCGGTGCGTGTAATTGGGCTGCGCGCCGGTGCACCCAAGCCAGCGGTCCAAATTAATATTGTAAAACTGAGCGGGATCCCTTTTCAGGGCGCTTAGGCTGGCGGCTTTGGCCGGATCTATTTTATTCCACAAACCGGTGCCGGGACTGCGAAAGTCGGGAATACCGCTTTCGGTGCTAACCCCTGCGCCGGTCAGGGCAAAGGCCGGTCTGTGAGTTTTCAGCATGTGGGCCAGTTTGGTTATGCGTTCTTTATATTCCACAAGTATCACCTCTTATCGCTATACTGAAACAGTCCCGGGATATAGGTACTGTTAACTGTAAGGCTGCCATCAGCAGGGAAACCCTTTTCTTGGGATGCCAACAAAAAACATAACTGTATAAAATGCCAATAAATGATAACTAAAATGTCTGTACTTTAAGCATCCGGCTAAAGGTTTAAGGTTTGCCTTCGTTGAATATAAAAGGATATAACCACAGGTTTTTCATGACCTGTATATTTATTATACAAGGAGTGTTTTACATGGTAAAAAGCTTATTCAACTCCATCATCGGAAAATTTAAAGGTAAAAGTGAGGTGGCTGCTGCAGCCGACACCGCAGAGGTTCGCCGGCCGGCACCCAAAAAGGACAATGAATACAGAAAAATAGTCGATGAAATAGACCGCATGGTTTCGGGCGGAGAAGTCTTGAATATACGGAAAAAAGAACAGGGACTAAACGTATACTATTACCTGGGCGAGAAGAAAATAATCGATGTTTGCAAAACAGGACAGCCGACCAAAACAATTTTCCTTTTTTCCGGGGCCAACCACCTGGCCAAGGAAATGAACGCCAGCGGCCTAAGGGCCATCAATAAAAACGAAGCCCGCTCCAAAGGCTACGGCCCTGCAAAAGCGCTGTATACCGGCACTGACCCTGAAGTTATCAGAAACATGCTGAAAGCAGCTAAGTAACCGAACAACTAGATTAAAGCCGCAGCAAACGCTGCGGCTTTATACATTATTCTTTCACCTCGTTTTTCAGTTCATCTTCCTTCAATATCTCTTTACCGCAATAGCTGCAGTACCTGCCGCCCTGGGGAAGCTCCAGATCGCACTCCGGGCAGGTGGGCGGTTTGGGGGACAGTTTTTCTATTTCCGCTTCTGTGCCCTTGATGTCCTCCTCCACTGCAGCGGTACTCTGGCAAAGCCTTTCTATTTCCTCGTCAAGTCCCTCAACTCCGCGGTATTTTTGAAATACCAGCAGTCCCAGCCCTCTGAGGTTGTTCTCCATTTCTTTTTCCAATTTGGACAGTTCAAATTTTAACTTGGTGACTTCAATCAGCTCGCCTGAACGTTTTGTTATTTCCAGAGCCTTACCGCCCACACCCTTGGCCTTTTCACCGATATTTTCACCGATGTCCCTGGCCTTGCCGCCAATTTCCTTGGCCTTTTCACCTAACTTTTGGAACAGTTCCATAATAAACACCTCCTCATTCTCCTAAGACCTTACCCTTTCTGGAGCCCCGCGACGTTAATTTTTCAGCTCCGATAGCCCGGAAGACGTCAACACCAAAGGCATGCCGCATATAAATCCAGGCCTCAAAAAAAACTTTTGCTTGCCACCGATGCATTTTACCCAGCCTTTTTCCAGTAAGCAGCCCATCAATTCGATGGCCTCATTCTCGTCAATACCCATTTTTTCCATC
>CBEULQ010000490.1:0-2999 GCA_965543975.1 uncultured Desulfocucumis sp.
CTACCATTCTACGTTTTAGCGTTGATCACTTTCTATACAAGGCTAAAATATTAGACCAGGAAACGTAGCCATAGTAACCAACAGAGTCAGTGATATCAGGAAAAGTTCCTACGATTTTAACCGGGCTTCCACCACTGAGATTGACCAGCCAGACGGAATTATTCTTCAGGTACAGAATATGAGAACCATCCCGGGACCAAAGTGGACGCTTAATATCGGTTCCGGCCTCCTTTATTTGACGGGCGTTTTTACTATCGGCATCCGCCACCCAAAGGGTTCGTGTGTGTTCCCATGAAGCTACTCCCCCGGCGCTTGAAATATCTTCCTTCTGCTCAACAGCTTGCACATATGCGATGTATTTTCCGTCGGGGGACCAGTCCGGATCGAGGGAGACTGTGCCAGGCCTCTGAGGTAAATCAATACTTTCCCCTGTTTTAACATCGCATACTGCAAGTGATTTATTCAGCCAAATTTCCCGCCCGGTACCTTTGACAATAAGCAGTTTGCTTCCATCCGGCGACCAGGAAAGCCATTCAGGATATCCCAAAGAAGTTGTAAGCAGCTGTGGTTCTCCACCTGATATCGGTAAACTGTAAAGTCCCACTCCATCGGCCATGATGGAGGCCGAATGCACGGGGTCAATCTGGAAAAGCAACCCTTCACTATCAGGCCACCAACCGGTAATGCAGATACCGCTTTCTTTGGCAACATATAACTGAACAGGCTCTTTTCCTGATGCCGGGACGACATATAAAGCATCGCTGCGATTTTCGGGATGCTTTTCATCATAGGGTAATGTTTTTACAAAGGCTATGGTTTTGCCGTCGGGTGACAAGACACCCGAAATATCGTTAACTTTATCGGGAGTATCGCCGGGGCGGACCATATATAACCCTTGCCCATTAGCGACAACAAGAACGTCGGAAGTGGGCAGCCAGGAGATTTCATCCGAATTAACCGGCATTGGCAGAACATTTACCTCGTGTGACCAGCTTCCGTCCGGCTTGACGATGAAGAGTTTACCGTCGTTCATCCGGGCATCGCTGTAGCGAATATATGCAAGCCATTGCCCGTCCGGGGACCACTTGGGCTCTCTGGCTTGACCGGCATCACTCAGTCTGGTGAGGTCGCCACTATCCCCGTCAAGAACATAAAGCAAGCCGTCCCAGACAAATGCCAGCAGTCCCTGTCCTTTGAATTCGTCCAGGTTGACTTGCGGCAAATCGGCTTTGGAGCTTTTGGGTTGGGTGGGAGGAGTTGGAGTTGCCTCGTTAATTTTTGAGTTACTACCACATCCCGTCTGGATTAGTACCAGAATTAGTACAATGGACATTAGCAAAAAGACAACTGAAGTTTTTATTGCTTTTGCCGGTTTCACTTTTTTATCGCCTTCTTTTACAGCTGATTGTTATCCCATGCTTCGTCTATTCACGCTTTCTTAATAAAGACGATGGCAATTGATATTTGTTCCAGTCAAATTAAAGGGAACCCCGTTACCACCACGAAATTCAGGTATCCGTATTGCAACTAGTAACCCTGGCACTATCCCGATAACGTCAGCCCCCACCAGGTTACCAAAGATTTCGTTACGTCAAAGGCATCATAATGGGTTATATCATAAGACGGTCCGGAAGGTAAATAATTGTAAAATTTTCTAATTTTTTATGATTTTCCTGACCGCGCAGTAGATTTTTTAGATAAACGAGGATATCAAAGAAAAGAACTATAAAAAGATATTATGTACGGAAGCTGCCCTCAGATTAATCACAAACCCCCTGAATTCAATCGTTTCAGGGGGTTTTGCCTATTGACATAATCCTTTTCCCTGGTACTCTAGATGAAAGGGTTATTCAACAGCAGGCTTAAACTGGGGGTAGGTTTAAAAATGGAGCGGGCCGACGTGGCCATAATCGGCGCAGGGGTGATAGGTTTAAGCATCGCCTACAACCTGGCCGTAAGGGATAAAAGTAAAAAAATAACGGTGATCGAGCGGGAAATTTTTCCCGGTATGGGCTCCACATCCCATTGCACCGGGGGTATCCGCCACCAGTTTTCCAGCCGCACCAATATAATGCTTACAAAAATAAGTATGCCTTATTTCCTTCGCTTCGCCGCCGATATGGACTATCCCATTTACTTCCGCCAGAGGGGCTATCTTTTTCTTTCCGCCAATAGAGAAAATTTATCAGTATTTGAAAGCAATCTCTCCCTGCTGGACGAAATGGAAATACCCGCTGAGTTTCTCCGGCCCGATGAACTTGCCCGTAAATATCCCTTTCTGAAAAGCGACGACCTTATCGGAGGAACTTTTTGCGACCTGGACGGGTACGCAGATCCTTACGGGGTGACCCAGGGCTACTTTAAACAATCCCGTAAAATGGGAGTAACTTTTTACTGCGGGGAAGAAGTAAACGTGTGGATATATCCGGAGGAAGGGCTGCCGGTGTAACTACCTCCAAAAGGGAAATAAGCTGTCCCGTGGTGGTTAACGCTGCCGGTCCCCACCTGCCCTATATAGAAGGAACCGGAGTGGAAATACCAGCCAGACCCTACCGGCGTCAGGTTTATGTCTGCTCGCCGGTAAAGGGTATTCCCGGCAGCATACCCCTGGTGGTGGATATGGATTCAGGGTTTTACGTGCATGCCGAAAAGAGCGGCACGCTGCTTTTGGGGGGGACGGACAGGGACACTTCCCCCGGTCTAAATACCAATGTGGACTGGTCACTGCTGGACGGGTTTATCGATGCGGCCACGGCCCGTATACCGGCTCTGGCGGAGGGCCGCCTGGTCAGGGCCTATGTGGGGATCAGATCCCTTACTCCGGATTATCACGGTATAATCGGCCAGGTATCGGGCATTGAAGGTTATTATGCAGTCGGCGGTTTTGCAGGAAACGGGTTCATGCACTCTCCAGCCATCGGGCTGATTACCTCCCAGATAATACTGGACGGTGGGTGCGGCCTGCTGGATATTTCCCCCCTTTCACCGGAAAGGTTCGG
>CBEULQ010000491.1:0-2991 GCA_965543975.1 uncultured Desulfocucumis sp.
GACCCTACATCCATCTTGTTGATTCCTCGACTTAGCAACCCTTCTTCGCCCATCATTTCAATAATGGTCACTTCTTTGCCCTGTCTGCCGAGGTTTATGGCCGATTCAAATCCGACCAGGCCACCGCCGACCACAACAACTTTCTGTCCAACTTCGCACTTGCCTTCGTCTACATCCCCAGCCCATTGCACATTGGGTCGGTCAATTCCCTTTACCTTGGGAATGATCGGTAAAGCACCAACAGCGATGATCAGCGCATCAGGTTGTTCTTTTTCGATCAGTTCGGCTGTCACATCGGTATTGAGATTAATCTTGGCCCCACACTTTTCGGTCTGAAGAACAGCCCATTGAAAGTACTCACGTAAATCTTTTTTGATATCCAGTGCCGTTGCCGGTTTCAGTGAACCACCTAAATAATCATTCTTTTCGTATAGAATGACCTCATGACCCCGTTCAACGGCAGTCCTGGCAGCCTGCATACCAGCGGCTCCGCCACCAACGACCACAACCTTTTTCTTTTCCGGTGCCTTTTCCACTACCCCACGGGGGAATTCAACTGCGCGTCCTGTCATCGGATTGACGGCGCAGCGCAGCTGCCAGCCGGAATGCACACGGGTACCGCAGAAGTGGCAACGTATACAGGGACGAACGTCTTCTTTTCTTCCGGTGGCACATTTCCTCAAAAAATCAGGGTCAGCCAGGAAAGGCCTGGTAAAGGCTATAAAATCCGCCCATCCGTTTTTTAAGATCATTTCAGCATTGTCCAGGTTCATTATCGAACCGACAGTCGCAATAGGAATTTTGATTTCCTTTTTGAAAGTCTCGACAAAATGTACATTATACATACGGTCCACATAGCAAGGCTGCACCATATAATAAGCTGTGTTCGGCTCAGCAAACATCCCTCCGGATATATGCAGGATGTCTATCTTGTCCTGAATCATCTTGGCGAACTCGATGGTCTCCTCTTGTTTCATCCCGCCTTCAACCAGTTCAGAGCCGCTGATACGGTATTCGAGAAGCATATCCTGGCCGCATTTTTTACGTACGGCATCAAGGACCTCAATGGCAAAACGAGCGCGTTTTTCCAGGCTGCCGCCATAATGGTCGAGACGCTGGTTGGTAAGAGGACTGACGAACTGGGCAATTAGGTTGCTGTGACCACCATGGAGCATAACCATTTTGAAACCGGCGCGTTTGCAGCGATCGGCGGCATCAACAAACTTCTGTATGGTCAACTGGATATGTTCGTGACTCATCTCCCTTACCCCAATAGGACTCCGGCCCATACGCCCGGCAATTTCCAACTCCATACCGGAGACGATGGGAGACGGGCCAAAGGGGACATTGCCTGTCATTTCGTAGCTGCCGAAACGGCCGCCATGATTGATTTCGATGGAAGCTACAGAACCGTAATTATCAATAGCGTCCACATAACTGTTCAGGCCGGTGATTGCTGAGTCCTGATGGAGAAACACCTGGGTGAGATGATTCTGGGATTCCCGGGGATCTATACAAGAGTCCCCAATGGTCACGATGGCGGCACCGCCTTTGGCAAAGGTACGGTAATACTCAACAAGTTCCCGGGTAACATAACCGTCCGGCGAACTTAAAGCCGGCACATTTGGAGCGCATTCGATACGGTTTTTAAAATTGACTCCTTTGATTTTGATAGGAGAAAAAACATGCTTGTAATCTGAACCCATTGCTTTACTACCTCCCTACCACTCTCTTTCTAAAAGAACTGAGACACCTTTTATCTCGCTAACAGCCTGTAAGACCCCGTCCTCGAAGGTCGGGGATAAACAGGCTGTAAAGCTCGAACTAAGTTCGCTCTAAGGGTTCGGTAGGGGAATAACCCCTTCCGAACCCAAGGCTCACTTATATTTAGAGCCCTTTAGTCCCAAGATCTGCCTGGCCTCATCAGGAGTAGCAACTTCTTTGTTTGCCTCTTTGATTAATCTTGCAGCCCGGGCTACCAATTCAACATTCGAGGCTAATCTGTCCTTGGAATAGTAAACATTGTCTTCCAGACCTACGCGAATGTGTCCGCCAAGGGCAATTGCCGCATACAAGATCGGCAAATGCCCTTTACCGACGCCGAAGGCCGACCAGGTTGCGTCTTTGGGCAGCAAGTTTTTCAGATAGACCAGATTTTCAACCGTTGCCATGGCACCGCCAAGGACCCCTAGAACGAATTGATAATGAGGCGGCGAAGCAATAACGCCTTTTTTGATATAATACTCGGTATTGTGGATCATTCCGGAGTCAAAAATTTCGAGTTCTGGTTTAATGTTATTTTCCAGCATTACCTTGCCGAGTTTTACCAAAAACTGAGGGGAATTCATAAATACACCCAATGGCATCCAGTTGAAGCTGCCGGCATCAAAAGAAGCCATCTCGGGCTTTATTTCGATTAGATGCGCCATTCTCATTTCGTCGGATGCATTGGGATCTCCCGAAGTGGTCAGGTTGATCACAACGTCACACTTGTTCTTGACAAGCTCAACAGTTTCTTTAAATATCTCTGTATTCATTGTTCCTTTGCCGTTTTCATCACGCATGTGCAGGTGTACAACGGCTGCACCGGCTTTCCAGCACTGGTACGCGTCGTTGGCAATTTCCACCGGTGTCAGTGGAATATTGGGGTTAATCTCTTTCGGAGTTACGGCTCCGGTCAATGCTGCGGTAATGATTACTTTTACCATTTCTTCACCCCTAGAGTTTTTTGGGGCTATTTTTGATTAAGCCAGAGGAAGAACCTTTTTTGATCATAGTTTTTTATGGAGCCTTAATAACTCAATCAGCATGTTGTCCCGGAATCGGGCAATATCCCCGGTGGTTTTCCCTAACTCAGCCGGACGATTTTCGATTTCACGGAGGACACCCTCTTGAGCTATATCGGGCCATCCTTCGGGTATAATCGTCCATTTCGCCATGTCTTGCAGCCACAGTGTTGCTGAATCGTGCAAATGAGTGAATAGGCCCTTT
>CBEULQ010000492.1:0-2987 GCA_965543975.1 uncultured Desulfocucumis sp.
TGCCCCTGCTTCTATCATGGAAAGAGCTTGTTGTACATTTTTAATGCCTCCGGAGGCTTTGACCCCCATCCCGGAACCCACCGTACTCCGCATCAGGGCTATGTCTTCCGCCGTTGCCCCACCTGTGCCGAAACCGGTGCTGGTTTTGACGAAATGTGCTCCAGCCTCTCTGGCCAGCCTGCAAGCCGTGACCTTTTCCTGGTCAGTCAGGTAGCAGGTTTCAATTATCACTTTCACCAGCGCGACCCGGCCGGGTGATTTAGCCGCCTCCACCACTGCCCGGATGTCCTGCACTACATGGTCATGGTTGCCTGATTTCAATGCTCCGATATTGATAACCATATCAACTTCACCGGCTCCCGCCCGGATAGCCTCCCCGGTCTCAAAAGCCTTTGTCTCCGTGGTAGTCATCCCCAATGGAAAACCTATAACTGTACAAATATTGACTCCTGAGCCGGAAAGAACTTTTGAGGCCAGGGGCACATAAAAAGGGTTGATACACACCGAATAATAACCATATTCCATAGCTTCCCGGCACAAATTTATTATGTCATCTCTGCCCGCCTCAGCCTTTAGCAGGGTATGGTCAATCATCCCGGCCATTTCTTTTTTTGTTATCATCAATCCGCCAGCTCCCATAAAATAAATATTGCATTGTCGCCTTAGCGCAGATTATTTGACTTTACAATCAGCGAACCGCAGAACGGATCATAAATATTATATCAGATTTTGGCAAGATTGACGGAGTTAAAAAGGATTCAGTTATTGGTATGGCCTAAAAGTGATATAATATGCGGTAAGAGGTGAATAATTTGATAACCAAGGAACTTGTGGACAGAATCAATTACCTGGCCCGCAAACAAAGAGATGGCGGGCTAAATGACGACGAAAGGTATGAACAGAAAAAGTTGCGGGAGCTTTACCTGGAGGGAATACGCAGCCAACTGGTGGATGCCCTGGATTCCATGGGCATAAAGCCAAAGAAGAAAACCGGCCGGCATAACATGGGTCATCAAAGTGGCTGCGGCTGCAACCACTGCCATGATTTTAAAAATCAATAATAAAAGGTGCCCGCCTTGTACAGGCGGGCTGTATTCTATACCAATCCAAGTACCCAGCCTTTCAGCTCTTTGCGGTCAACATCGCCGTCCGCTGTTACAGGTATTTGTTCTTTAACTTCAAATTCCCGGGGGGCTGCGTGGGCTGCCAGCCCGAATTTAACAAGTTCCCTTAATTCGCCGGCCAGGGAGTCGCTCCAGGCGAAACCGGGGTTCAACTGGATATATGCCTTTACTATTTCTCCCCGCAACTTGTCAGGCTTGCCGGCAACCCCGGCCCTGGCCACAGCAGGGTGCTCCTCAAGTTTTTTCTCCACTTCCCAGGGGCCCACCCTTTCACCGGAAGTGTTGATCACTCCGTCAACCCGCCCCTGGAAGTAAAAATATCCGTCCCGGTCCATGTAGGCCGCGTCGCCGGTGACGAACCAGGGTTCAAACCGGAAATACTGCCGGTAGCGCTCCGGATCCCCCCATACCCCGCGGAACATGGAAGGCCAGCCCGCCTTTATGGCCAGGTTGCCAATTTTGCCAGGAGGCAGTTCCCCGCCCCGGTCATCCACCACACCGGCCACAATGCCGGGGAAGGGTTTCCCAATGGAACCCTGTTTTATGGGTAGGCAGCGATAGTTGCATATCATGTTCATACCCGTCTCACTCATCCAGAAGGTATCGTATATGGGAACGCCCAGCTTGCTCATGCTCCATTCCATTACCTCCTGGGTAAGGGGTTCGCCCACGCTTAAAATATGCCTGAGATTGCCAAGGTCGTATTTGCGTAGCATATCATCCCCACCGGCTATAAGCAGCCTGAAAGCTGTGGGGGCCGAATACCAAACGGAAACCCGGTAGCGTGCCAGCGTGGTGCACCAGTCCTCATCATTGAAACGGCCGCCCCGGACCACCACAGGTATTCCCAGCAGCCAGGGAGCCAGGAAACCATAGGCAATCCCGGTTATCCAGCCGGGGTCGGCGGTACACCAGTATATATCGCCCTTTTTAAGGTCATGCACCCAGCGGGCGGTGATTAAAAGCCCCACCATGGTGTTGTGCACGTGCACCAGCCCCCGGGCCTTGCCGTCAGCACCGGAAGCGTAAAGTATGAATAGGGGGTGCTCCCTGTCAACCCATTCTATTTTGGTACAGGAAAGCGCTGCGGAAATTTCCCCGCGCCATGATATGTCTTGCGCCCTTAAGGGTTCACCGTGGGCTATAAAGACGTGCTTTAATCCGCCCAACTGATGATATGGAATCCGCTGGGACAGTTCTGGGCTGGTGATCACGGCCACCGCCCCGCTGTCTCCGAGCCGATCTTTCAAAGCGTCCTCCATAAAGGCCTCGAACAGGGGTACCACCACCGCCCCTATTCTGGCAGCGGCCAGAAAACTTATATAAAATTCCGGCGAGCGGGGAAGAAATATACCAACCCTGTCGCCTTTCCTTACCCCGTATTTGGCCAGGACGGCGGCAAAACGGCTGGAATCCTCCTGCAGCATGGTGAAACTGTACGTTACCTCCCGGTTCCCGTCGCTATAATAAAGAGCCGGGGTGCCGCCCCTGCCCTCCGTAACATGGCGGTCCACAGCTTCGTAGACGATGTTGCAGCAACCTGTAGTGTACCAGCTGAATTCCTTTTCCACTTCCGCGAATATAAAATCCTCAACCGCTTTCCCGTAATCAACAAGATTGTGTTCCCCCGGAATGGCTCCTGCTATAAAATCTCCCATAACAGTTCCCCCTTTCCATCTATTTGGGACATTCCTTCGTGAGTTTCGTTTAGAAGTAAGAATCTTAGGTAGCCTAAGAAGGTGTGTCCCCTGACATGCGTTGGGGACATTCCTTCGTAAGTTTCGTTTAGAAGTAAAGATTTTAGGTAACCTAAGAAGGTGTGTCCCCTGACATGCGTTGGGGACATTCCTTCGTAAGTTTCGT
>CBEULQ010000493.1:0-2985 GCA_965543975.1 uncultured Desulfocucumis sp.
AACGTTTTAATGGTTTAAACAAAAACTGAAACTATATCCGTGAGAAGTAGTCAATTTTATCATGAAGCTTTCCGATTATATTATTGATTTCCTCGTTAAAGAAGGTATGTCTCATGTCTTCGAGTTAATTGGCGGGGCAATAACGCACCTTATTGATTCTGTTTACCATAGAGATGATATAAAATGCGTATCGGTACATCACGAGCAATCTGCGGCTTTTGCCGCTGAGGCTTACGCCCGTATAAATGGAAACCTTGGGGTAGCAATGGCCACCAGCGGTCCCGGCGCACTAAACCTGGTGACCGGGATTGGAAGCTGCTATTTTGACTCAGTCCCCTGTCTGTTTATTACCGGCCAGGTAAATACGTATGAATACAAATACGAAAGGGCCATACGTCAATTGGGGTTTCAAGAAACCGATATTGTGAGTGTTGTAAAGCCTCTTACCAAATATGCGGAGTTGGTTACTGATGCTTCCAAAATCAAATACCACCTGGAGAAAGCCATTTATCTTGCCCGTTGTGGCAGGCCGGGCCCGGTCCTTCTCGATATTCCCATGAATATACAGCGTGCCCAAATTGACACTGAAATACTAAAGGGTTTTTCGGACAGTGAGGAGTTTAAACAAGTACATTCAATCGAACCATGTAAAACCATGGTCATCGATGAGGTAATAAATCTCATAGAGAAAGCAAAAAGACCTGTAATCCTTGCCGGTGGCGGGATAAGAACAGCCGGGGCGGCTAATGAACTTTGTTTACTGGTAGAAAAGACCGGAATACCCGTGGTAACTTCATTGATGGGACTTGATGCCATACCCCATGACAATCCCGCCTTTTTCGGTATGATAGGGGCCTATGGAAATCGTTACAGCAATCTCACCCTGGCTAATTGCGATTTTCTGTTGATATTGGGCTCCAGACTCGATACCAGACAGACAGGTACAAGACCGGATACATTTGCCCGGGCCGCAAAAAAGGTTCATGTTGACATAGACCCGGCGGAACAGAATGAAAAAGTAAATGTGGACATTGCTATAAACTGCGAAGTCAAGGAGTTCCTGTCTAAGATTAACGCCAAACTTGAAGGTACCTTAAAGGCTGATTTATCTTCCTGGTACAGTATTATAAAGGGGTACAGGGAAGAGTACCCTAGCCGTTCCCAGTCAAACAGAGTCGAAAATATAGATCCTAACAGTTTTATGGATATTCTCTCTTTATGTTGCACTGAAGGGGATATAATTTGTCTTGATGTGGGGCAGCATCAGATGTGGGCCGCTCAGTCCTTCTCCATCAAAAAGAATCAGAGGATGCTGATTTCAGGCGGTATGGGCGCCATGGGGTTTGCGCTTCCGGCGGCGCTGGGAGCGGCTAAGGCGGACCCGGGCAAGAAAGTTATCGTCATTGCAGGTGATGGTGGTATACAAGTTAACATACAGGAACTTGATACCATCATGAACCATAACCTCCCAGTTAAGATTTTCGTTATGAACAATAGGTGTCTGGGCATGGTCAGGCAGTTTCAGGATATTTATTTCGGCGGCCGGCAGCAGTCAACTGTCATAGGCTATAGTTATCCTGATCTCGGGAAAGTGGCTATGGCCTACGGGATTCCATCCTATGTTATTACCTCATTGGCTGGTGCCCGGGACATTATTGAAACTGTTTTAATAACTGAAGGACCGTCCTTTGTTGATGTAAAATTAGAACTAAATACTTGTGTAGATCCTAAACTTGTTGTAAACAGACCAGTTGAGGATATGTCACCTCATCTTGACAGGATAGAATTAAGGAAGATTATGCTTATTGATTTGGTGGAGGAGATGGATGTACCGGACTAAGTCCGGAATATAATTATTGAAAAAGATAAGACTCATTAATAAAGAATTCCCTCTTCTCTTGCCGGAGCAGAGGGAATTCTTTTCTACACAATTACTTAATAGTGAACTTAATTCGAATACGTTGGGGACATTCCTCACCCCAAAATCATATACGTTGGGGACATTCCTCTGACCCTAAAGACATACTTCAAAGAGAGGTGTGTCCCCTTTCCTTAATTGCCTGTTTATCCCCTGCCTTCGAGGACGGGGTCTTACAGGCTGTTAGCGAGATAATCGTTGATAGATCAAACATCAACAACAAGGAAAATATCGTCAAAGACTATTTTGGCGTCACCTTTCGCAACACCGGCAATGGCAATAGATACAGTGACACCGAGAGGGGCCCCGAATGGCAGGGGGCCGCTGTATTCCTCATAATATTCCCATTCATCATTGTTTTTCTCCGGATTAGAAGCCGCCGGGATAGAAATGATTATAGCGGGAAATCCTCCTATAGGAGTAACGATGGCGGTTATGTCTGTCCGGCATCCCGCGTCTCTTCTCATGAAAAATGAAAGCTTTAATGAAGATCCCGCCACTATAGGAATGAAGACGTTCTGAATGATTGCTGCACCGGCTGAATCCGTATCCAACTCCACCGATCTGGTTCCGGTGTGGGCAGGATCAGGCGGTGCGGTTAAAACCGTTACCGTTCCTAAAGGTATCCAGGGTGCAATCAACCCCGTTTCAAATCCCGGGTTTGCCAATAGTTGTATTTCCGGCATAAATATCATCCTTTCTGACTTTCTTGATAGTTTTTAAATCTAACAGGTTTCTTTGCTAAAAAAACTAGTATTATATTAAAAATTATTCCTGCACATAAACCTGCTTCCATACTTCTACCGGTAACAAATCTTTTAAAAGAACCTGGCGGTAATTTTTTTTGTCCGAAAAAGCGTTGGGCTTCGGTCTTGGCCGGTACCCTTCAAGAAAAGCGGAAGTTCTCTCCCTCTCCGCGTCCTGGATTAACCACTGGCTCACCATGTCATTTTTCGCCATTTTCACGACATATTCCCTTACCTTGTCAGCCCGCCTGGTAGCGCGGCAGCGAATGTAAAGCCGGCACGCCAGGGGCCTGGCGAAGTGGATGGAACACAGCCGGCTCT
>CBEULQ010000494.1:0-2983 GCA_965543975.1 uncultured Desulfocucumis sp.
CCTCTCGTTATAAGAGAACGGTCTATAGTAAATTATTCTGAATTCTGACTCCTGAATTCTGACTACTTGAATAGTAACGTAACGTTTTTGTCTCAGCTATCTCTTATAACGAGAGGGGTTTTGTTATGTCACAAATTCAAAATATTTTATTACTTATATTTTGCTCAAGCTGTCTGCTGGTAATAGGAATTCACTATGCCGTCTCAAAGGAAGACAAATTGTTAAAAGAAAGATTAAAAAAAATATCGGTGCAGGACAGAAATAGTGAAAACCTAAGTAATAAAACAGGCGGTTATAAAATCCTATCTAAAGCAAGCAATATTGCTTTAAGGTTTAGTCCTTTTAAAAAGTTTGCGGGGATTGTTGAAAAAAGTTTAACAAATGCTGATATACCTCTTAAAAGCGAGGAATTCATAATATTAATAATATTTATTTCTCTGGGAAGCGGTTTAATTTCCGCTTTATTGTTTAACAACATCGGTATAGGGCTATTATTATCATTATTCACGGTAATAATAACTGTTTTGTGGTTGAGAATGGCGGTAATAAAAAGGATTAATAAGTTTAATTCACAGATTGGAGACGCATTAGTATTAATTTCAAATTCACTGCGTACAGGCTACTCCTTCTTACAATCCATGGATATGGTCCGTAAAGAAATGCCTCCTCCTATATCCAGGGAGTTCGGACGTACTTTTCAGGAAATGCACCTGGGCACTCCTACGGAAGAAGCCCTTGAGAACTTAGTAAAAAGGCTGTCCAGCGACGATCTGGATATGGTGGTAACTGCAGTTTTAATTCAGAGACAGGTAGGTGGAAATCTGGCAGAAGTGCTTGACAACATTTCCAACACTATCCGGGAAAGAATACGCATAAAGGGTGAGATTAAAACCGTAACTGCCCAGGGCAGGATTTCAGGACTGGTTATAGGACTGCTCCCTTTGGCTGTGGCGGCCTTTTTGTCGATAACCAATCCATCCTACCTGGCAACGCTTTTCACCCACCCGCTAGGATGGAGCATGCTGGCAGCCGCAGCGGTAATGGAAATAATCGGTATAATTCTAATCAGAAAAATTATTAACATACAGTTTTAAGGAGTGGACGGTAATGTTTTACCAGCTATTACTGGTTTTTCTCGGCTCAGCATTGTCTTTTACAGCTGTTTATATGTTGTTGTTCGGCAAAAGTATAGCCCTTGCCCAGCATGCCGACGCTATACTGAACAGCAGCGGACGAACCATCCGGGAAAGGGAACTCAGCAACCCCGTGTCAAACAGGGTGATAAAACCTTTTGTTCTTAAAATTGCGGCTCTCACGTACCGCTTGCTGCCATCAGAAAAAGAGGCGCTTTTGTTAAAAAAGATTCAGATGGCAGGCCGGCCTGGAGGATTGGGCCCAAAGGAAATAATTTCCTTAAAAGTTATTGTTTCCGCATCGGCATTTTGCCTAATAACCATAATAGGTCCTATTTTAAATATACCGGGGCTCAAATTGCTGCTGCTGACTGGATTACTGATAGCTGCAGGATGGTATTTCCCGGATTTTTTCTTGAGACAAAAAGTAATTCAAAGAAAAAACGAGGCAGAGAAAAGCCTGCCGGATATACTTGATTTACTCACCGTCAGTGTAGAAGCCGGAATGGGTTTTGATGGGGCTTTACTTAAGGTAGTAGATAAGGGCAAGGGTGTGATAGCCGAAGAGTTCTTGCAGGTGCTTAACGAATGTAAAATGGGTAAGAACAGGCGGGAAGCCTTGCGGGATATGGCCGACAGGGTTGAGTTGGACGACCTGACGACTTTTACCAGCTCAATAATTCAAGCCGAACAACTTGGTCTGGGAATTGGCAATGTTCTTCGGGTTCAGTCGGAACAAATGCGCCGTAAAAGAAGACAGCGGGCGGAGGAACGTGCCATGAAAGCTCCGGTAAAAATGTTAATCCCAATGGTACTTTTTATTTTTCCCGCTATATTTGTTGTCCTGCTGGGGCCGGCAGTAATTAAGATTATGGAAATCTTTTAAAATAAGGGGACATTCCTTATTAAGAAGAAAGAATTCCCCGAGATGTAAGAAGGTGTATTCCTTTCCTATGAGGTTGCAAATAAAAAATCTGAACCAAAATAATACCCTGGCTGACCATTGCCGGATTGCACAAAATTTCTTTACCAGGCTCAAAGGGCTCTTAGGCAAATCAGATCTGGAGGCAGGCCGGGGACTTTTACTGAAACCCTGTCGATCAGTGCATACATGTTTTATGCGCTTCCCTATAGATGTGATTTTTATTGATAAGGATGGTGAAGTATTACACCTGGTGGAAAATTTAAAACCTTTCAAAACAACACCTCTGGTCAGAAAGGCCTACTGCGCACTGGAGCTGCCAACAGGTACGGTATCAAAAACCGGTACTTCAATTGGAGACAAAATAATTATAAATAGGAGTGATACCAATTATGGCAAAGCATAAAAAATTGAAGAGAACGTCCATTACCTTCAGAATTGGATTGTCCTTGTCCCTGCTTATTATTTTCCTCATGTCTTCTGTAAGTCTCGCCAACTACTACAGGACAAAACAATCCCTGGAAACACAAGTGCTGGACAAGGGCTGGAGCATCGTTAAAACCGGGGCGTCCTTCACCAAAGAATATCTTTATTCCGGATCCCCAGCCCCGCCTGAAGAGTTTTTATCAAATATCAAATCCGTACCTAATGTAAATTACGCCGTGGTCATCGGAACCAACGGGATGGTGATAGCCCATACCAACCCCCAATTGAACGGTGAAAGGACCGGCATTACTCTTCCTGATAAACCTTTTTCCCAAAAATATACGGATAATGAAAAAAAACCGGGAATTGAATTTGTATACCCGGTGATAGCTCAGGGGGGCCAAACCCTGGGATATTTTGCCCTTGGAATGAATACAGCAGAGGATGAAGCTATATTACAAAACATTTTAATAAATATGATTGCGATAACCGTATCAGCGGT
>CBEULQ010000495.1:0-2976 GCA_965543975.1 uncultured Desulfocucumis sp.
ATATAGTCGGGCCTGGTTTTGTAGTTGAAAAAAACAAACTCATTAGTCTTGGATCTGTTGCTGTTCATTTTCGTTTCCTTGTTTTCCGGCAATTATAAAAACCTCCCTATCAGATAGCTCCCAAAACTCTCGCCCGGTATTTGGGAAATGAGAGGTGAGATATTAGAGGTCTCACCTCTCATTTTTGAACGGCTTTTTGAATACTATATAATTGTTTTCCAGCCCTGTTTTAGTATATTAACGTTAATGCTTTCCTTGTCAGCGTAGTCCACCCGTTCCACAACACCCTTGTATGTAAATGCGTCAAGGCCGTATGTGGATTCTACCATTCCTCCGGCCACCTCAAATTCGGTTCGCGCGCCCTGCAGCATTTCGGCCGGATTAAACGGCTCTTGCAGTCTTAAACCATCGGCGTAGCCACGGTATAAATCCCACATCATTTTTTCTTCTTTCCAGGGAGGAACAGTTACATGAAGTCCAATTTCTTCCACGGCCTCCCGGCGGGAAATCATATGATTATGCGCGTATAATTTTTCGGTGAGGTTGTTCACGATATTCTTTAGTTTTTCAGGTTCGCAGTAATTGCACCTCAGGCGTAACATTTTGTAGGCCAGGGAACGAATAAGGAGATAGTTACGGTGAACATTCCCCAGCGCCAGGGGGTGTATACGTTCCGCCAGCAGGGTAAATGCCTGGGCCAGGGCCGTATCGCTGTTCAGGCCCCCCTTTTCCTTGGCCAGCGCCAGGTAGGAGTATACGTCCTCTACGTTAACCGGAACCCTGGCCGACGGATTTACAGGGTCCTGGGGGTTGAATGCGTTAACCACGCTGGGATCGATTGGTCCCAGTTCCCCCATTTTGGTCATTACAATTTCGTTGGCCCCCAGGCAAATCAACGTTCCAGCGCTGGAAGCCCGGAAGGGAACCAGCACGTTGAAATGGTTGGTGTACTCCCTTGTCAGGTGAACCATTCGCCAGGGAGTAAGCACATCGCCACCCCTGGTATATAGAAAAAGTTCTATTTTATCCCTGTTTTCCGTCTGTTCAAGATGCCTGTATAAAACCGGTATGACATCCGGGGCGATACGGGTATTGACATTTTCACGGTCCCCGGTAATGTAGCAGATTATTGTGCTGCCACGCGCTTCTTCAAGATGGCGGATCAAAGTCAGTCGTTCTTCCCTTGTCATTAACATGCCCTTCCGTTCTGTTGTCCTGTATGGCATCTTTAGTATACCCAAAAGATTGGTTTTTTCCCTGATGGAACTTTCAAATATTACTGTTGATTCCGGGGCCGGTTGAGTTTAATCTGTATTTAAAGGCCACGGGACCAATGTTTAAGGACCTGCAAAGGTGTGTTCACTGACATACGTTGGGGACATTCCTCACCCAAAAGTCAATCTTTCATAGAGGTATGTCCCCTGACCTTAAAAAGGAGGTATGCACGGTCATGAAGGTATTGTACAACAGCAGCATTTTCTGTACCGTTAAGAGGGTTCACCAGAGCGAAATCCTGGCGGAAGCTTCATTGGTGGCCACGGATTGCGAGGCCATGTCAAGGATCAGGGCTGATTTAATAACGTATCATGTCAAATCGGCTGACTGGGATATATTCCGTTCCCCCGGGGACAGTTTGAACGGCAGCGGGGACGTCGGCGGGATAATAGGTAAAGAGGCTTATTTTAATATTGGCGGAGAATTGCGTAAAGAGTTGGGAGAAGCGGCCGGGGGGGTGCCCAGGGAACTTCTGTCGGAGTGCGTCAGAGGGCTGATTCAGGCAGAAACATTTATCCACGCGGAAAGGGGCTATCCCACGCTCCAGTCTTACGATACATACTGGAAGGAATTTTATAAGGATACCTGCCGTTATTACAGCAATCTGGACAGGATAAACTTAGAATGGGGAGATTACGTAGGGGGAGCAATCAGAAGGGGCAACCTATACAACAAAAATAAAAGCTGCACTGTCTACCTCCGCAGCGACGAAGGTTACACCGCGGCCGGAACCTTTATCGATTCTTTTCACGAAATGGGGGTATACCTCTCCCTTACCCCTGATGGTGTTGCCATTGAATGTTCAGGCAATCTTTTACGGGCTCCGGACATGGTATGCTTTGAGAACATGAAGCACATACCCCTCTTGATGGGAAAGAAAATACCCGGTTTAAGCAAAAAGGAAATAGCGGCCTTAGCCGGTGGACCGCAAGGCTGTATCCACCTGGTTGATATTCTGTATGACCTGGTGAGGTCGGTGGATGCTGTTTTTTCAGGGGTTTAAACCATATTGAAAAGCATATATATAAAAATTTTTATAATCATTACCGGATTCTTCATCGGGGCCGCGCTAATCGGACTGTACATGGCCAACAATTATTACCTGCAGGTTGTCCGTCAATATAATATAGAGGATTACACGTATTCCCCCACGGGAAAAAGCTATATATACTCCTCCGACGGAAGGCTTATATCTGAGCTGTACGACTATAACAGAGTTTATATCCCCCTGGATAAAATTTCTGAGCCAATGAAAAATGCCATCATTGCCATAGAGGACCACAGGTTTTATGAGCATTTCGGGGCGGACATCAACGGCATGGCCAGAGCCCTGTGGATAAATTACCACAGTGGGGAAACCCTGCAGGGTGGTAGCACCATCACCCAACAACTGGTCAGAAACCTCTTTTTGAACAGTGAAAAAACAGTCAGTAGAAAAATCAACGAGATAATGCTGGCCGTTGCCTTTGAGAAGAGGTTCAATAAAGAGGAGATACTGGAAATGTATCTCAATGAGATTTATTTCGGAAACGGATGTTACGGAGTGGAAGCCGCCGCCCGGAGGTATTTTAACAAAAGCGCGGCGGAATTGGATGTTAATGAAGCTTCCATACTTGCAGCAATCCCCAGGTCCCCCAGTTACTATGATCCTGAAACAAATCCGGAGGCGTTGTACAGCCGGCGCAGCGATGTGCTGGACAG
>CBEULQ010000496.1:0-2971 GCA_965543975.1 uncultured Desulfocucumis sp.
AGAGGTTGTTTGCCACTTAGGATGGGTAGTTTTAACCTGACAAAAAGGGAAGCCTTTTCCCTTTCCAGTTGATTCATGGTGTCGGCAAAATTGATAACGTAATAAACCTCCGGCGGGTTGTTCTCAACTGTATTGCTTTCAGGGGGCTCTCTCACATTGGATGCCAGATGTTTGCCGTGGAGGAAATACAGCCTGATATCCGCCCGCCGTAGCAAGACAGGCTTTTTCACAACCCGGGGATTGTCCGGGGAATCCCATCCCGGGTTATCGATCAAATATGCTTCCCTGAGGGGCATGGACGGGTGGAAAACCTCCACATTTTCGATAATATACGAATAAGGCGGGGATGTTATGCTAACAAACTGTTCCTTTTGTTCAGGGTTATCCAGGTTAAAAACCGAATGCAAAGGGTTTTTAAGTGTCAGACGAACCGCCGTGGGCGGGGGATTTTCCCTGGACGGCATCTGTTTGGATAAAAATTTGGGTATTAGGGATGCAATTTTGTTAGCAGAACCGGCACCCTTTTCCT
The DNA here is from genome assembly GCA_965543975.1 of uncultured Desulfocucumis sp. Lineage (GTDB taxonomy): Bacteria > Bacillota > Desulfotomaculia > Desulfotomaculales > Desulfocucumaceae > Desulfocucumis. The sequence continues at coordinate 530 of CBEULQ010000496.1, forward strand.
TACTTAGTTGGGAGATGGTATCTTCCAGCACCCCGGCCAATTTATACTTTGCTATACGGTAAAAATCTCTTTCCACCGCGATTTCCACATCCGCCACTTCTGAAAAAAATTTCTCATCGTTTATAAGACTTTGCAGTGATTTCAATTCCTTCCTGTCCAGAACATACTTTCCTTCTTTCTTTCGTACCGGGTTAAATACCGGCTGCAAGAGTGAGCGCACCACTGCTTTTTTTTCAGAATCGTAACCAATAACAACGGTACAAGCAGTAGTTGCTTTGTCTCCGGTGGGCAGAATGTTTTCACCCAATAGGGCATTGAGAAAAGTGGTCTTTCCGGAAGAAAAGGTGCCAACCACCTCAATCATGTATTTCCGGTTTTTAATTTTTTCAGCTAGGCTTCTTAACCCGGCCGGGGGTATTATTTTGTTGAGAATACTGTCCCGGGCCATTTCTTCGATTAACTGTTCAATTTTTAAAGGTCGTACAGAAAAATTTCCATGCAGCTCCCGGGCCGCGGCGGATGGCCCGGCCGATAGGACAAGCCGATTGGAGTTATCCTTAAACAGCGAGTGTATTCTTCCCCCGACTCCGGGCAGGGCTGATACTGCTTCCCGTACCAATAAAAGCCCCCGGGCATCCTGGTACAAATCCCAGAATTGCCGCAAAAATTCTCCGTCATTCTTTATACCGGCAATTTTACCGAGCCTCCCCGGCAGGTTCCTGTCCATTCTCTGGAGCTGTTTTTCGATTTGCCGGAGCATCCTTCCGGCCATGGCGGTTTTTAGGTACAGGGACAGTAAATCAATGCTTTTATTGTCCCTGGTGTTGATGAGGTGTACGCTGCTATGGCCGGGAAACAATTGGCGCAGGGCGGTGCCGGTTTCCGGCAGGGGGGTGCCGTCGCTGAATCCTGTGTTTACGTTAATCCAAAAGGATATGTTTATATTGCCGGATAGTATGGTTTTTCTAATACCGTTCAAATATTTGTAGGTGGAAGAGTCCATACCCCTTTGGTGCAGTAGAAAAATGATCTCCGCCGGGCTGCCGGCGGCCAGTTTATCCAGCACCCGGTCACTTTCCGGATTCACGCCGGCCCCCGGGGTGTCCACCAGGGAGCACCAGTTAAGAATATCTGCGGTATGCCGTATCTCTATATAATCTAAAGCCTTAACCGGGGCTTTCTTCCTGACAAAATCCGCAAGCTGCCTTTTTTCAACAACCTTTCGGGACTTGCCCTTAACATAGGCTTCCGCGTAAAATGTGCTTCCGGCACTCAGCCGGATGGGAACGAAAGTGCATGGCGAGGCGTCCACCGGGCATATATCCGACCGAAGCAGGCCGTTAATCAAGGTAGACTTTCCGCTATTCACCGGCCCCATAAAAATTACTTCCGGCAATCGGGTATCAGACAAGAAACGGCGAAGTTCCAGTGTTTGATGGATTAATTTGTTAGCGTCTTCCATAACAACCACTCCGGTATTAATTACTCCCGGAGGCCGTTCCTAAAACTTTCGTCTGGCACTTTACTCAGGCTTGCTGTCCAGTATTAGTTGGGGACATTCCTCCGAAGGAGGTGTGTCCCCTGACCTCTGACCTATCTGTACGCTCCGCGCTGGACAGCTTCGCCTTTCGTGCCATACTTGTTTTTGAACGGCCTCTGGCTGGCTCACGAATCTTCGGTTGATGCTCACTAACTTTTGCTTACGTAAGCCATCATGTATTTTTAACTTGCTCCTAAATGGAATATATTAGAATCACCGGCATTTAATGATTGACAATTTAAATATAAAAATAAAAAAGAGGGCCTTCGGCCCTATCTTGATTTTAAAAGGGGCTGCCGCCCCTCGGGACTACCGGTCCCTCACCCCGATCTAATGAAAGGGGACACACCTCTATTTGGAGCCTGACTCTAGGGTCGGAGGAATGTCCCCAACTACTTTAAGGGGGACGCCCCCTTAACATCCCCTTGTCCCAACTCAACTGTCCCAACTTCAAATTTAGTATTTTTCCAGAAAAAGTTCCAATTGTTCCAGTACCTCGTCCATGGGCACCGCCCGGGCCTCCCTTTCGGTTATGGGACGCCCGAAGGTCAGTCCCTGTTCCTGTTGATGCCCTCGGTTTCTGCGGGGCAGCTGTTGGTTTTGTGGGAACCATTTTCTGGCCACAGAAAATGGGGTGTGGAAAGAAAAACGGTGTTCACCCCAGGCAATATTGAATTCGAAGAGGTCGTAGTAGCTTTTGTTTCTTGCGCAACGGGGGCATCCTTCGCCGGACCTGGCCATTTCAGCGTAACTAAGGCCCATGGACCTGGCCTTGGCGCGGCAGTTCTGGCAGAGGTTAATCTGTTGTAAACCTTCCACCTTAACGATTTCCATTTCCGGCTCATCCATAAAATTTTGGGCCATGGATTTTAAAATTTTTTCTTTCAAATCGTACAAGTATT
>CBEULQ010000497.1:0-2961 GCA_965543975.1 uncultured Desulfocucumis sp.
CACTCTACATGTTTTTGTAAAAATAAATGTGCCGCCACATCCCGGAAGGCGTGGCTCTGGTGTCATGCCACGGCTGTTGCTGTGCCAAATGATCTTTTAAATAAGCAAGGGACTGTTTTTATGCAGTCCCTTTTTAGATACCTGTATTATAGTTGGTCACGGGCATTTTACTATAAAGCGCTGTAAACCACTTCGCCCATAACCATGGTTAGTTTGATGTTTAAATCCTTGTCCATTAGTACAATATCCGCGTCCATGCCGGGGGCGATGGTGCCCTTCTGGTCTTCTATGCCCAGCACCCTGGCGGGATTGAGGCTGGCCATATGTACAGCTTCCTGAAGGGGGAGACCTCCAAGGCGGACCATGTTTCTTACTGCTGTGGACATTGTTATGGTGCTTCCTACCAATGTTCCATCCGTGAGTGTTGCCCTGCCCTGGACCACTTTAATTTCCTGCCCTGCGAATTTATACGTTCCATCAGCCATACCAGTCGCCGCCATAGCGTCGGTTACAAGTACCAGTCCCCGCTTGCCTTTTATTTCCCTTAGCATTCTGAGCATTGAGGGATGCAGGTGATGCCCGTCGGCAATAATTTCGGCGCTTACCTCCCGGCTGGCCAGTACCGCTCCCACCAGTCCGGGGTTCCTGTGGTGCAGGGGGGCTGAAGCGTTGAACAGGTGAACCGCGTGCCGCATACCCGCCCGGATGGCTACCTCAGTTTGCTCGTAGGTGGCGGTGGTATGTCCCGCAGACACCACGATTCCTTCTCTGTTCAGCAGTTTAATTACGTCTAATGCGCCGGGTAGTTCGGGTGCCAGTGTCACCATTTTCAGGCAGCCGTCGGCGGCTGATATAAACCTCTCCATTTCCCTTACGTCCGGGACCCGTAAGAACGCCCTATTCTGTCCGCCGGCTTTTTCCGGGTTAAGGTAGGGGCCTTCCAGATGCGCTCCCAATATGCTTGCTCCCCTGGTGCTTCTGAGATATTGGGCTGAAACCGCGGCTAGAGCCTTTTCCATTACCCTTGAGGTGCCTGCTGCAATGGTGGGCAGAAAAGAAGTAGTACCTCCCCGGGCGTGATATATGGACATTTTTCTTAGCGAGGTGGTGTTTCCCTCCGATGTTTCGAATCCACCTCCGCCGTGCATGTGCAGGTCGATAAAACCCGGTGATATATATAGTTCTTCAGCGTTTATTATTTCGTAGCGGGGTTCGTCGGCCGGGAGACGGGTCAACCCGGCTGATGGAGTGGAACAGGCATTTTTAGCCGGAGCTTTGGAGTTGCCGTTGGGGCCTGAAAGGAAATTCAGGGAGCATGTCAGGCCGGCGTAGATACTATCCGGTTTCATGGCCCCGGGCAAAGCTATTTTCCCCCGCATGACCAGCAGTCCCTTGTTGGGAACCGGCCCGCTGGAAGTAATCAATTCCCCGCCTGTTATCATATAATCTTTCATTGGCTACCTCTAATGTTTGTCAAATGTTAAAGCATTGCTAAATGTTTTGCTTTGCTGTTATAATCTCCCCGGGATGTTTTTTTAATTTGACTGCGGCGTTGACTCTAGTGATAAATTGGCTGTATGTGTCAAAAATCCTCTTGGCTAACTATTTTTCTTGTATTTGTTGCAAAACAGCTACCAGAAAATTTTTTCGAGGTGAAGCTATGTACATGAATTATTTTGAGTTCTATGGTATTATTCTGGTTTATTTTCTGGCAGGTCTTTTAGTGGCCTGGCTGGCCGGGCAGCTTTGGGCGAGAATATTGGGTTTTCTAACCTCCCGCACCAGGAGCGAGCTGGATGGAAAGCTGGTGGAAATATCTTACCGTCCAGTTAAATATGTTGCATTTTTTTTAATAATAATTACCGGGAAGTCCATAGCAGTGGAATACCCCATTTTTGAGGGCTCCAAATTTATTACCGGGGCCGAAAAAATAGCCTATACTCTTTTGGTTGTGGTGGTTGCCTGGTGGGCTGTTAAGCTGGTGGAAGCCGTTATCGAATGGTACATGGACAAATCACTGGGGGAGCAGGGCAGTCCCGTGGAGCAACATGTTGCCATGATAGCCAGGCAGGTAATAAAATTTGTGGTGTATTTTGTGGCCCTTACAATTATACTAAGTTACTTTAAAATATCCGTCAGCGGTCTGGTTGCCACTGCAGGTGTGGCATCGCTGGCGGTGGCTCTGGCTGCCCAGGAAACCCTGGGGAATATGCTCTCCGGAGTAATGATCATACTTGACAAACCATTCCGGGTTGGAGACAGGATTGAAACCAACGGACTAATAGGCGACGTTATAGATATTGGCCCCAGAAGCACGAGAATCCGTACCTTTGACAATACGGTAATGGTTGTTCCCAACAAGGATCTGGCTTCCAGCAGGATAATCAACCATGTTTTCCCCAACCCGCAGGTTACCATAAGGTTAAAAATAGGGGTGGCCTATGGTACAGATCTTAAACAGGTAAAGGAGCTATTGCTTGGGATTATGGGCTCTCACCCGGATGTGCTGGGAGATCCTGAGCCGGCGGTTTACTTCACTGATTTTGGGGAGTCTTCGCTGAATTTGCTGGCGACTTGTTCTATTGCGGACTACAAGGAAAAATTCAGGTTGTTGGATGAACTTAACATGACCGTTAAAGAGCAGTTTGAAGCCGCGGGTATAGAAATACCTTTCCCCCAGAGAGATGTAAACTTCTATTACGCCGGGGAATTGGTGGAAACTGACGGTATAGCGGCAGGAAGAACTGGAAAGCTGCTGTCTCGCAGGGAGTAGTTTTGATTATTATCTCGCTAACAGCCTGTAAAGTCCCGTCCTCGAAGGTCGGGGATAAACAGGCAATTAAGGAAAGGGGACACACCTCACTTTGAAGTATGTCTTTAGGGTCAGAGGAATGTCCCCAACGTATCTGACTTTGGGGTGAGGAATGTCCCCAACGTATTCGAACTAAGTTCGCTCTAAGG
>CBEULQ010000498.1:0-2961 GCA_965543975.1 uncultured Desulfocucumis sp.
AAACAGCCAGGGCCAGAGCAGAATGCTGCCCAGGGGACTGGATATTCCCGCCGCCATGGGATCAAAAGAGGCTTATACCATACTGCAGTCCATGGGAGAAACCAATTACAAAAATTATCCCGAGAACATGGCCGGAATGAAAGAGTACATCAAAACCCTTGGCAAAGAGACCTGGACCCAGAACCTGTACTGGGGGTGGATGTATTCACTATTGCCCTTGACCGTTGAAAAACCGGGAGGTTACCCGTCTTTTATGCGCAGTCAGGCGTGGGAAAGAAAAGAACTAAACACTTTCCTGGGCAGCTGGACGGAGTTAAAGCACGACACAGTGCTTTATGCCAAACAGGTTTACGCTGAGTGTGGCGGCGGGGCAGATGTTGACGACCGCGGCTATGTGGAGCCTAACCCGGTGTTATACGCCAGGCTTGCCTCACTGACCAGGATGACCAGGGAAGGACTTAAAACCCGGGGTCTGTTAAACCAGCGGGATGATGAAAGCCTGGATAGGATGGAGAAATTTGTCCTGTACCTGAAAAGCATTTCTGAAAAGGAACTGAACAACACCCCGCTAACAGACGAGGAATATCAGTTTATACGGTCATATGGCGGCAGTTTGGAGCATTTTTGGCTTGAGGCCCTGCGGGACGAGGGGATTGACCACCGGTCCGCGGTATCCGACCGGCCGGCGGCACTGGTGACCGACGTGGCCACAGATATTGCCGGCGGGCGGGTTTTAGAGGAGGCCACCGGAAAAATATACGAAATATATGCGGTGGTTCCTGTTGATGGCAAACTGAGGATTGCCAAGGGCGGCGTATATTCTTATTATGAATTTACCAGCCAGCTGGCTGAACGCTTAACCGACTCAAAATGGCACAACATGTTGGATTATGGGGAGATTCCGGATATGCCGGAATGGACAAAGGCCTTTATCGCGCAATGATGAAAAGATTAATGGCTGTGGGGGTCGTCACCGCCGGGATGCTTTTACTTTTTTTTCTTTGTCCGGCAGCAAAGGCGGTGATATCAACCAGTCCTAAAGATTTTCCCGCTTTTAAAAAAGAGAGGCTCGGGCTTCCGGTGAAGAATGAGTCTGTACATCTGGCAGCGGGTAATAGCATGAATATCTCCGGGGAAAAGGGATTGGATAAAGCAGCTGCCAAAGCCCTGCATTTTAGTGTGGGGGACAAACGGTATGCACTGAATATACCGGAGCCTCTTCCGGAATACCGGCTGGAAAAAGAATTGCGTTTTGATATCGATAATAATGGCCTGGCTGAGAAATATACCCTGCAAGATGGAGTTTTAACGGTTGAGTCCGGTACAAAAACAATATGGCAGTCCTCTGACGATTGGTGGGTGGACGATTTCTTTATAGGCGATGCCGATAATGACGGTATTTCAAATTTAAACCTGTTGGTGTGGAAAGCTGGCAGCTTCGGCTCCCGACGCCCGTTCTGGATTACCCGGGAAGACAAAAGTATAAAAAGTCATCTTTTTATATTTAAACCAGCCCTTGATTCTTTTAAACCAGTATGGCACTCTTCAAACCTGGACCGCCCCAATTACGGGTCGGTCCTTGAAGATATCAACGGTGACGGTAAAAATGAGCTTGTTGTCAGCGAGGGAAATTACGCCGTTCCTGGGGAAAGACGGGTCACTGTCTGGCAGTGGAACGGCTGGGGATTTTCCTTGCTTCCTGTTAATTCGGAAGGCAAATCTTAAATAGGCCTGATCGCAAAATTGTCAATGACAATTTCCTTAATAACTTCTCAATATGTATTCTTTCAACATGGGTTCAACAAATCTGTATTTACCACGGCCTTCTTTTTCTATGATCGCACTAACTGAAAGCAGATCAATAGCTCTTTTTATATCGTTTGGATTGTTCTTTTCTTTGTAAACTACCTCCCCTATAACAAGGCGACGAAGAACCTCCCTTACCAGGGGTTTCTTGCCAACCTCATCCAATATTTCGTCAAAAACGGGAGTCAGTGTAATTAAGGCTCGCTCGTAAGCAATTCTTACTATTTCGCTTGACAATTTCTTCTCATTGGCTTCCAGTAATGTATAATAAGCCTCTGTACATATTAACATAGTATCTTGTGGATGCCCTCCGGCCAATTGGACGATTTCTTTTAGAACATAATCGCTACTAACCTCAATACCTCTTTCATTAAATTTGCGGGTAATATACCTCATCCAATCTTCTTCCAGTATTTGCGGGATGGGAAGAACTGTGGCAAAGCGATAAAAAGCGTGCTTCTTTCCTGCAAAAAGAGATTGCATCATACTTTCTTTTGAGCCAAGAAAAAGGTAGGATACTTTCTTTTGGTGCTGAAAATGAGAACGCATTGCCTTGTATATATCTACCCCACAGATTTGCCCGGCGTCCTGGAACTCATCAAAAACCATCACCATACGCTTGCCGTCTCTTTCAGCAAGAAGTTCCGGTAGATTGAAAGCGAATTCCAGAAGTGTTTCATCGTCCATTTCCTTCTTTGGAAAGCCAATATTAAGTTCTAAATCCTCTATTTTGACTGCTATTTTCGCAGAACCGGCCAACAGCTTGGCTCGATCCCAAACAGCGTTTAGGGTTTTTCTAATTCCCGTTCTGTTTTCAAGGCAACTATTAATAATTGACTCAGCAATGCTTCTTCTGCTGGATGTGCGAAAAAAATCCACAGAAGCCACATAGAACCCCTTTTTCTTCAGCCGGCGCAATACTTCAAAGGCAAGAGAAGTTTTACCAATCCTCCGGGGCCCAGCGAGCATTATACTTTGACCTTCCGCCAATCTGGTTTCAAGAGATGTAATAAAGTCATCTCTGCCTACGATATCTTCTTCGGGTACCGGCCCTCCCAGTGGAAAGTGCATTTAATAACCCCCAAACTAATATTACAATAATGGTAATATTATATCATTTATTATGTAATATTGCAAAGTGTGCTAAGTTTAATA
>CBEULQ010000499.1:0-2953 GCA_965543975.1 uncultured Desulfocucumis sp.
GTGCTCTAATAATATCAACCGTTGATTGCCTAAATCAGGAACCGCGAAACCTTAGCCTTGATCTTCATAAGCTAGATTTGACAGCAAATCGGCCGCGCTGGGCAACTTACCGCTGGCCTCTAATTTGGCGGCTTGGTAAAGGCTCTCGAAAATATCGTTGCAGTCGCCACACTGGTCTAAATGGAGGCGAAGGGCGTCGAAAAATGGATCGACTGCTGCGTTATTGACGGTGGCATCCACATAAGTCGCCACTACTTGGCGAACCTGATCGCAATCTAACTCCTCGTCGGCCGTGTTAAATATCCGTTCAATCCACCGTTTCTTTTAATGCACGTGTTCTTCTCCTAAATAGGCTTCCATTACCTTAGGATTATTTAAAATTTCTTCTACAGATCCTTCTGCGATTTTAGCTCCAAAATTCAACACTGCAATCCGGTCACAAACTCCCATAATAAATTTCATGACATGTTCTATGCAGATTATAGTAACTCCACTGTCTCTAATTCTTTTTATCAAATCAATAAAATTCGGCAGTTCGGACGGAGTTAATCCAGCCGCTACCTCGTCAAGAAGAAGCAGCTCAGAGTTAGTTGCCAAGGCGCGAGCGAGTTCTAAACGTTTCAGTTGCATGGTATTTAAGTTTTCTGCAATGACGTCTGTTGCTACAGGAAAACCAACAAAATCCATTAATTCTTTTGCCCGTTTTTCTGGGTTTTTATTTTGCTTACCTCCGTAGATTACAGCCACCTTAACATTATCCAGGGCACTTAACTTGGGAAATGACCTTACGATTTGAAATGTCCTGGCAATACCTTTGTGACAAAGCTGAGTAGGAGACAATCCGGTAATTTCTTGTTCCTTAAAAGTAATTCTGCCTTTTTCGGGCTTGTAAAAGCCGGAGATACAGTTTAAGAAAGTAGTCTTACCTGCTCCGTTAGGGCCAATTAAACCAAATATTTCTCCCTTGTTGACAGTAATGGATACATCCTTTACTGCCACTAAGCCGCCGAACCTTTTTTCCACTCCCTCGGTTCTTAACAGCACAGATTTCACCTACTTTCCGAATAAGTTAGATCAATTTAACGTTTTCCCGGTGCCCGCATTATCAGCGGGCACCGGAACAGATACTCTATATCTTAAAATTTCATTCATATTGAAATATAACGTTCTTTCCCAAGTTCAAAAGTTTAACGCGGTGATAAACAGATTTTGAAAATCGGAATGCGTTGACAACTCTATATGTTTTATCCTCAACGCAATCTGAGATGCGTCTTCCCGCAGTTTCTTTGAAAGCAACGCAAGCTGAGAACCTATCCCGGCGGCATTACCTACGTTCTCTATTTTATCTATGAACACCGGGGGCAAAAGACCTATGGACAAGGCACTTTCTTTATTTAAATAGTTACCAAAGGCACCCGCCAGCAAAAGCTTGTCCAGGTTACAAGCAGCGATACCGCATTCCGCCATCAAAACCTGAGCACCGGCATATATTGCCCCTTTTGCCAGTTGGAGTTGGCGGATATCTGTTTGTGTAATCAGCATCGGTTCCACTATAGAGGTTTCGTTAGCAAAAGCCAGTACAAAAAAGGCACCGTTTTTTCCATTGCCCAGCCTCACCCGGAGTTGTTCAGGCAGAAATCCAGCTTCATCTGGAGAAATTATTTTACCGGATGGCTTGACAATTCCAGCTTTAATCATGTCGGCAACGGCGTCAACCAATCCTGAACCGCAAATCCCCCGTGGCGCCTGCCCTCCTATGGTTTTTACCTCAACATCTTCAGCTATAACAACCTTTTCAATAGCTCCAACAGCAGCACGCATGCCACATTCAATCTGTACGCCTTCAAATGCTGGACCTGCTGCTGTAGAGCAGGCCAGCATTTCACCCCGACAGGCAAGCACAATCTCACCATTGGTGCCGATATCAATAGCCATTGTTATTCCGTTATCCTGATGCATTTTGGTGGCTAAAACAACGCCAACCGTATCTGAGCCCAAAAAACCCGCAATATTGGGCAAAACATGAACTTGTGCGTGATGCGCCGCATGTAAATCCAAATCGCGCGCTTCCAGAACCATGTTTTTATTGGTAACCGGAACAAACGGCTCCTGAGCCAAGTAGGTGGGGTCCAACTTTACCAGCAGGTGTGTCATCGAAGTATTTCCCACTATCGTCAACAGATAAATGTCATTAGGCGTTAGATTACTGCTCGTGCATAATTGATCAATTAAATCATTTATTACCTGAACAACTCTGGCATGCAATCTCTCCAGACCATGTTGGTTTTCCATACAATAAGTAATCCGTGAAATGACATCATCTCCGTAGACATTTTGCTTATTAGTGGACGAAACTGTTTCTAATTGTTCACCTTTATTAAGATCCAGCAATGAAGCCACAACAGACGTGGTGCCCAAGTCAATGGCAATCCCATATTTCCTTTGGGTTGTATCACCAGGCTCAATGGCAATTACCTTGTTTTCAGCCAAAACTGCTGTCACTTGATACTTTCCCTTGCGCAGTGCCGCCGGAAGTGATCTCAAGGCTTCGATCCCGATATCAATCGTTTTTTCTTTATTTAAGCCACAAACCGCAGATCCCAGAGCTTCCTGCAATCGTTCCCAATCTGAGGCTTGATAGGCCAGGGATGGTTTTTTAACCTCAAAACAAATCTTTTCGATTCCCGAGTCACATTCAAAATAGCGATCTACTTGCAAGGAGTTTATACGGGTTTTTTGATGTACTGTGGTGGCGGCTTTTGGTATCCGGATCAGCATATCCGATTTGATACTGGTCTGACAGGCTAATACTTTTTGATAACCTTTGCTTCCCTCATCTAATATTTCAACAGCACACCTGCCGCAATTCCCTTTCCCCCCGCAGGGACCCTCGATTTTCGCACCAGCAATTGCACATGTTTCCAATATGCTAGTGCCAGAGGGAAAATCGAGG
>CBEULQ010000500.1:0-2951 GCA_965543975.1 uncultured Desulfocucumis sp.
GGTGATGGACCGCTGCATCATGGTTGATCATAAAAGGCTTTTGGGAAAGGGATCGTTTACGTGTGAAGGACATTAATGGGATGAAAACCGCCACAGATATTATAATGTCCGAACTTTCCCGAATGTATCCGGATGCCCGTACGGAACTGGTTTTTGAAAACCCTTTTCAATTATTGATTGCGGCTATGCTGTCAGCCCAGTGCACCGACAAACAGGTTAACAAAATCACTCCCGGACTGTTTGCCAAATACCGCAGTCCTGCTGATTTTGCCGCCCTTTCTCCGGAGGAACTGGCCGAAGACATAAAGGGCTGCGGTTTATTCCGTAATAAAAGTAAAAATATAGTGTCAGCGTGCAAAATACTGGTGGAAAAGCACGGTTCCAAGGTTCCGGACAATGTTGAAGACCTCCGCCTGCTGCCGGGGGTCGGACGAAAAACCGCCAATGTGATTATGATTGTAGCTTACGGCAAGCCGGCCATGCCGGTTGATACCCATGTTTTCCGGGTGGCCCGGCGTCTCGGGCTTTCCTCCGGCAAAACCCCGGAAGCGGTGGAAAAAGACCTGGTATCAATTATTCCTCCTTCGGAGTTGGGGGATGCTCATCATAGGCTGATATTTCACGGCAGGCGGGTTTGCACCGCCAGAAAGCCACGCTGCCCGGAATGCTTGTTGATAAACTGCTGTCCGTCCGTTGACATTAATTAGGAGTGTGCCCTATCATTTTTTTCGGAGAGAGATGCAATGAACATAGTTTTAGTTGAACCTGAGATACCTGCAAATACCGGAAACATTGCCCGCACCTGCGCGGTAACCGGCGCCGGCCTGCACCTGGTAAGGCCGCTGGGCTTTTCCACCGATGACAAATATTTAAAAAGAGCCGGCCTGGATTACTGGCACCTGGTGAATATCAGCTATTACGACAATATTGCCGAGTTAAAGGAAAAGTATCCCGGCAACAGATTTTTCTATATATCCACCAAGGGGAATAAAAGCTACCATTCGGTTGAATACGGGTGCGACGATTTTATTGTATTCGGAAAGGAAACCAGGGGTCTGCCCGAAGATCTTCTCCGGGCCAATCAAGAATACTGCCTGCGCATACCGATGATTGACTGCGCCAGGTCGTTAAACCTGGCCAATTCGGTGGCTCTGGTACTGTACGAGGCCTTAAGGCAGCAGGATTTTCCCGGTATGGGATAGAGTTTAGGGGAAATATAAAAAGGTTTTTAACCGCCGGTGGGAGAATTCTATCGTCAGTGCCGGTGTTGCCGGGGTAGCCCTTTTAACTGATCAAATATACGTGAGTCCTTGGGTTCGGAAGGGGTTATTCCCCTACCGAACCCTTAGAGCGAACTTAGTTCGAGCTTTACAGCCTGTTAATCCCCGACCTTCGAGGACGGGGTCTTACAGGCTGTTAGTGAGATAAACAGGAGGGTGTGCAGTGAAATACAGCGTGTCGGATTTAATGAAGGCCATGGAAAAGGAATGGTATATCTGTGAAGAGGAGCTTGCCGTAACTGTTTACCTGTCATTAGCCTTAAACAAACCCCTGCTGGTGGAAGGCGCTCCGGGAGTCGGCAAAACAGAGATCGCCAAGGTTTTGAGCAGGGTGTTCAATACAGATCTGATAAGACTTCAGTGCTACGAGGGGCTAGATGAAAATAAAGCCCTTTACGAGTGGAATTACCAGCGTCAGCTTCTGAAAATACAGATTATGAAGGATTCAGCGGAGGCCGGGTCTCTGGAAAAAGACCTGTTCGACAGGGAGTACCTGCTGGAGCGCCCCCTTTTGAAGGCTATTCAGTCTGAAAAGCGGGTGGTACTGCTGGTGGACGAAGTGGATAAGGTTGACGAGCCCTTTGAGGCCTTTTTATTTGAACTTCTATCGGATTTTCAGGTATCCATACCGGAACTGGGCACTTTGCAGGCGGTACAGATACCCATAGTGGTTCTTACCAGCAACGGAGACAGGGAGCTTTCAGACGGCTTGAAAAGAAGGTGCGTTTATTTATACATTGATTACCCTGATATTGAAAAAGAAGTCAGAATTTTGCAGATAAAGGTTCCCGAGGCAGGGGAGAAACTTTCCCGGGAAGTGGCGGCTGCGGTGAATTATATCAGGGCCAACCTGGAGTTGCGCAAACAGCCCTCCATCGCCGAGACCATCGACTGGGCCAGGGCTTTGGTGGCTTTACACGCGGACGCCCTGACCATGGATAATATTGCCCGCACAGTCAATCTACTGGTTAAGAACCGCGACGACCGGGAGCTGATACTTGCTGAAGCTACTCTGTCAGACATTCTGGGAGGTAAAGCCGTTGCCGGAGTCAGCCATTCCCACGGATGCAATTGCGACGGTCATGGGCACGGCGCCGGTAACCATCACCATCACCACAAATAATGCCTGCCTGTCGGGTACGCCGCTTAAAGGGGGAGCCATATGGACCAGTGCAAAATCGCCGAAACCATAGCCCTGGAAGAAGGTTATGCCGGTAACACCATTCAGCACAACCTGATTAAATTCGTCCGGATATTGAGGCAACTGGGTGTAAGGGTCAGCACTGCCGAAGCTATTGACGCCTGCCAGGCACTTAACAGGGTGGATGTGCTGAACAGGGAGCAATTCAGAGGGGCCTTAAGATCCTGCCTGGTTAAAACTAAAGCCGAACGCAACGTTTTCGAACTTGCTTTCGATCAGTTTTTCACGGACCCCGAAGAAAAGGCCAGGAGACGGGAATCCAGAAAAAGGCGGGAACAGGAAAATAATGAGCAACTGGCCCAGGCTAAAAGCCAATTGATGGAGGCTTTGGGGGAATGGCAGGAAGGGTATTCCGGTGACATAGAGCTTACTCCGGAGCAGTTAAAAACATTCTCCAGCATGCCCCAAATAGAGCAGCAAAGAATGAAGGAAATACTAGAAAAGATGAAGGCAAACCCGGGGAACAATCC
>CBEULQ010000501.1:0-2951 GCA_965543975.1 uncultured Desulfocucumis sp.
ATTTTTACCAATGCCAACAAATTTGTCCATTAATCATGTTTACTAAAACCCTCCGCAAGACTTAACACGGGACCACTGTCTCATTGTGGATTAAAGCCTTTCCCATTACATAAGAAATAATGGGGTGACATGGGGACGTTTCGCTTGTCACCTTCTAAATCTAATATGCCAAACGAAGCGTCCCCATGCCACCCCCGAACCTCTGGAATTTTGCAGGTCGATTTTCTAAAAACATAAGGCTACCTTTAGCCCTCTAAGCACTTCAATAACATTATCTACAATTGTATCAGTATCGTTTTCATTTTCTAAATCAATAATACCCACCATTATTATGGATTCCTCTATTCCGAGCAAGTGACTAACAGTTAATACCATCATTAGCAACATACGGTTTATTACCCAATACTGCTATGACCATGTAGATGTTAACAATAGAAATTATTAATGTTACCTTGTATGTTTGCGGTGAAACTAATAAAATAGGGTTGACAAAGTATGGAAACCAGAATGCAAAAAACAGTATTAATCAGCTTGAATAATGACTAAAGACTTGGCGATAAAAAGTGCTGGGGTGATAAGATGAACCAAAATCCAGAACAAAAGGCCAGAGACAATATAGACAAGCAGCTAAGAGATTGTGGTTGGGTTATTCAGAATAAAAATGAGATAAATCTATTTGCCGGAGTTGGGGTGGTTATCCGGGAATATCAGACCGATGCCGGCCCTGCCGATTATATCCTTTTTGTTGATCAAAAGCCCGTAGGAGTGATAGAAGCAAAAAAAGAGGACGAGGGGCACAGGCTTACAACTGTTGAGGAACAGTCTACTGAGTATGCCGCCAGTAAATTGAAATTCCTCGACAATGATCCGCTACCTTTTGTTTACGAAAGTACCGGAACTTTAACACATTTTACGGACTATCGGGACCCCAAACCAAGGGCTAGAGAGGTATTTACCTTTTATAGGCCTGAGACATTCAGGGATATGTTAAAAAATCCTGTGTCCTTAAAAGGCAGGCTGCTTGACCTCCCGGAACTGCCAATAAGCGGTCTGCGTGAATGTCAAATACGGGCGATTAATAATCTTGAGAAATCCTTTAAGGACAATAGACCAAGGGCACTTATTCAGATGGCTACCGGTTCAGGTAAAACATATACTGCCATAACCTTCATCTATCGGTTGTTAAAATATGCCGGGGCCAAAAAGGTCTTATTTCTCGTTGATACTAAAAACCTGGGAGAGCAGGCAGAACAGGAGTTTTTATCCTATCTGCCTAATGATGACAACAGAAAATTTACTGAGCTTTACAATGTGCAGCGACTGAAATCAAGCTATATTGCCGCCGATAGCCAGGTCTGCATCAGTACCATTCAGAGGCTGTATTCAATTCTGAAAGAAGAAGAGCTTAATGAAGGTGCTGAGGAGACAAATCCAGCCGAGACACAATGGGGAAAGCGTGAGCCTGTTCCTGTTGCCTATAATAAAAAGGTTCCTGTTGAGTTTTTTGATTTTATTGTGATTGATGAGTGTCATAGAAGTATTTATAACCTATGGAAGCAGGTTTTAGAGTACTTTGACGGATTTTTGATTGGGCTTACAGCTACACCAAACAAAAGGACCTTCGGGTTTTTCAATCAAAACATAGTCAGTGAATACACCCATGAAGAAGCTGTTATCGACGGCGTAAATGTTGGCCATAATGTGTATATTATTGAAACGCAAATTACGAAAAAAGGTGCCGCTATCTGGAAGGGTGAGTATGTTGACAAAAGGGAAAAATTGACTCGACGCAAGCGATGGGAACAACTGGACGAGGATTTGACTTACTCGGCAAAAAAACTGGATGATGAAGTAGTTAATCCCAACCAAATAAGAGCTATCATCCGGACCTTCAAAGAGAAGCTGCTTGAGATATTCCCCCATCGTACAGAAGTACCTAAAACACTCATTTTTGCCAAGACCGACAGTCATGCAGATGATATTATAAAAATAGTCCGGGAAGAGTTCGGAGAAGGTAATGCCTTTTGTAAAAAGGTTACCTATAATGCTGAAGAAGACCCCAAATCAGTGCTGGCTCAATTTAGAAATGATTATTACCCAAGAATTGCAGTTACGGTAGATATGATTGCTACGGGTACTGATGTAAAGCCGCTGGAGTGCCTTATATTCATGCGGGATGTCAAGAGTAAGAATTACTTTGAGCAGATGAAAGGCAGAGGAACCAGGACTATTACATTAGATGATTTAAAGAAGGTCACGCCATCGGCTCAATACACTAAGGATCATTTTGCCATTGTGGATGCTATTGGGGTGACTAAATCACTGAAAACAGATAGCCGGCCGCTGGAGCGAAAGCCTAGCGTACCTCTGAAAGATCTTTTAGCTGCAATTGCCGTAGGGGCAAGGGATGAGGACCTTTTCACCACCCTGGCAAATCGCTTAACCAGGCTGGAAAGGCAGCTGACAGATAAGGAAAAGGAGCAATTCCGGCAGAAATCTCAGGGAAAGAGCTTAAAACAGATTGCAAAGGCTTTACTGGATGCCTATGACACAGATGTGATAGAGGATACAGCTAGAAAAAGGTTTAATATACCTTTAGAAAACATTCCTGACCCCACACAGCTTACAATGGTGCAACAGGACTTAATAAAGGATGCGGCAACTGTTTTTACGGGTGAGTTGAACAGTTACATAGAGAATGTCCGAAAAGTACTGGAACAAGTAATTGATATTGTTAATCCGGATGTTGTTGAGTTTGCTGGCTGGGATGCCCAGGCAAAGGAAAAGGCCGTCGAGTTGGTCGAAGATTTCAGAAGCTATATAGAGAAGAATAAAGACGAAATCACTGCCCTGCAAATCTTTTATAACCAACCTTATAGGCGGAGAGAATTGACCTATTCCATGATTAAAGAGCTTTTGGAGAAGCTAAAACTGGACAAACCCAATATCGC
>CBEULQ010000502.1:0-2950 GCA_965543975.1 uncultured Desulfocucumis sp.
ATCAAATCGGCTAAGTCCTCACCCTGCCTGGCAAGCTGCTCAACCTGCTGGTCGTAATAGAGTTTGTTGATAATATTCGCTTGCGCGAAACCGGATATCCACATTATCACCATAACCAGCAATACCATGACCAGCCATAGCTTTGCAATAACAGATTTTCTTATAAAATTCATTCTACCACCTCAAATTTGTAACCTACACCCCATACTGTGCTTATATAATTGGGAGCCCCCGGTATTTCGGACAGCTTGTCCCTTAATCTATTGATATGGGTATCCACAGTCCTGGTATCTCCATAGTAATCATAACCCCATATATTCTGCAGCAGATCGTCCCGGTAAAAAGCCCGGCCGTAATTTCTTGCCAACAGCAAAAGCATGTTAAATTCTTTCACCGTCAGCTTCACCTGCCGGCCAAGAACTGTAACCTGCCGGGTATCAGGATTTATTTCTATTCCCGGGTACGATAAGTTAATGTTCGTTTTTGTTTCCCCTGGGACACCTGCTGCTGTGGAACGACGGAGCACGGCTTTTACCCTGGCCACCAGTTCCCTGGGACTAAAAGGCTTCACAACGTAATCATCCGCGCCCAGTTCCAGACCCAGCACCCGGTCTGTTTCCCCTTCCCTGGCGGTTAGCATGATAATGGGCAGGGCCGACTTTTCCCGAACTTCCCTGCACACCGTCCAGCCGTCAACGCCGGGCATCATAATGTCCAGAATCATGAGGCCGATATCTTCCCGGGCTAGTACCGCAAGGGCTTCACTTCCGTCGGCAGCCTCCATTACTTCATAACCTTCCTTGCGCAAATACATTATCACCATGTTGCGGATTCTATCTTCATCATCTACAATGAGTATTTTCATTATCATTCATCCTTTCCAATAAATATCCCCCGGTACGGACCGGGGGATTGTATGCGTCAATTAAGATTTTAAGGTTTAAATCCGCAAGGGTCAATAGTAATCGGCAGGAAGCATGACTTTGTAACAAAAATGTTAAACTTTCGTGATTTGTCTGTGATAAATATTTTCTAAAATATATACAGAAAGAAGGAAACAATATTATGAAAGGAGATGCAATAAAAAATGATGGGTTTTGGTTTTGATGGCGGCATTCTCAGCAGCGTGTTGTGGGGTCTTTCGCTCCTGCTGCACATGGCCCTGCCGATTATAATTATTGTGGGTTCCGTTTGGCTGGTGGTGGATATCTGGAACAGGAAAAAAAGCAAACAACTGGTTTTTCAAAAAACTGATCCCTTTCAGATATTGAAAGAGAGATACGCCAGAGGAGAACTTAACGAAGAACAATATTTTAAAATGAAAACCGATCTGACAAACGGTTAATATGGCAAGGAGTGGTTATTAATGAAAAAGTTATATTTCGGTTTATTTCTTGTTCTTCTGATGGTGTCGGCGTTCATTGCGCCGAAAACATACGCATTCGTTAAAAACATCAGCAACCCGCCAGTAAGCACTCAAAATATAAACGGTATCGATCATGCAGCACACCACCAAAATTTATAACAGGTCTTCCACCCCGGCTGGGATTGTGAAAGCATAGCGTCGCTTTAAAGCCCACAAACCGGGGTTTCTTATTTTTAAGCTTTCATCCTGTGTAAAATTGGGTAAGTATGCCTGCTAATGACAGCTTAAGCAACTGTTATTGATTTTTGATTATTGATAAATCCAACAGTGGTCTGACAGAGAAATAAAAAGGAATTACGGGTGATGCGTCGAAAGTTGTCATATTTTCTATTGGCGGAGCTTGTGAAAAAGAGTGAAAACTGCCGTTGCTAAATTATTTACAAGCGAGAATCACCGGGACAAAACAAATATCCGAATAGGTATATGGAGAATTTTTACGGTGTTGCTGCTGGGAAGCGGCTATTTCCTTTTTTATTGCAGGGACTGGAATTGGGCTGTATTCTGGGCTGGATGGCTTATTTACGCTGCAATGTGGCTTCTGTTACAGGGGTTTCACACTGCTGAAACCCCTAATTTCTGGACATATTTTTTCCTTTTTAGTGATGTTGCTTTTTTTGTTTTAGCCAATTACATAGAACCCAACATTTTAAACAACTACAGCGCCTTACTGATACTGCCCCTGTTTCAGTATCTGCTCCGCTACGGGCGAAGGATGGCACTTCTTTATACAGGTGTATGTATTGCCGCTATTATATTTATCTGCCTTATTCAATACATGGTTCACCCGGCAAACCATTTTGTTGTTGCCGCCGTGATGTTCTTTATTTCATATAATGAGGGACTACTGGTTCAGGAGAATAACGAGCTAAGAAAGCAATTAATAAGTTTGGCTATTTTCGATGAACTGACCGGCCTTTATAATTACAGGTTTTTTGCCCAGGCAATCGAAAGGGAGCTTAACAGGTGTAAAAGATACGGATATCCTTTAACACTTCTGTTAATCGATATTGATGACTTTAAAAAGATTAATGATGCCTTCGGCCATGAAAAGGGCAACGAAGTTTTAAAAACCTTTTCTGCAATTATTACCGAACAGCTCAGGGATAGCGATTATGCCGCCAGATACGGCGGCGAGGAACTGGTGGTGATTTTACCGCAGACTAATTCCGGAGAGGGCTTACAGGTAGCGGAAAGGCTGAGGGAAAGAATAGCCGGTCAAACCTTTAGCTTCGGACACGTAACCGTTTCCATCGGGGTTTCTACTTACCCAGAACCCTCCGGCAACAAAGAAGATCTGATTAATAACGCCGACACCGCTTTGTACGCCGCTAAAAAATCCGGTAAAAACACAGTTAAAAAGTTTATTCCTTAGTCGACAACAAACCCGCCGTTTTTGCCGCGGCGGGTTCGTTATGATTATTGGCTTTTTACGGGTTCATTTGCCCTACCCTTGCCTGAACAGCAAGAGTGATTGCTGTGATTGTTATTGTTATTGTGATTATGGTTGTGACAGTTATTATGGTT
>CBEULQ010000503.1:0-2948 GCA_965543975.1 uncultured Desulfocucumis sp.
TATCAATTTTCTACCACGGCTGATGCCGCACCACGGCATAGTGTTGGAAGATTGTATACAGTAAGGTTATTGCGGTCAAACTTTAACTATACAGTTAATGTTTGAGGGAGATCAAAATATATGAATAAAAAAGCAATAACCATGTTAATGGCAGTATTAATAGCAGTATTTTCATTCTGGGGCTGGCACTGGTATAACATCACAATGAACAGCTTTAAGGGCAGCAATCTTATTCGACTTCATATCATTGCCCACAGCAACGATCCGTTGGACCAGGCGCTGAAATATATGGTCAGGGATGAGGTCATCCGCACTATGGCTCCGTATTTTGAGGGAGTTGAAAGCGTTGAGCAGGCTAAAGCGGTGGTGAGCCGGCATGCAGGGGATATAAGCATGGCAGCCCGGAGGGTTCTATTAAAATCCGGCTGCAGCTACCCGGTTACAGTATGCATGGGAAGTTACCGGTTTCCGGACAGGTCATACCGGATCGAACGTGGAGGTATTCCTGCTGAACTTATCCTTCCCGCCGGCAATTATCAGGCAGTGCGGGTGATAATCGGCGAAGGAAGGGGCGCCAACTGGTGGTGCGTTCTTTTTCCTCCCCTCTGCTTCATTAGCCAGTCAGAAATAACAGACACCGCTGGCGAAAAAAAACCTTCCTCCTTCGTTCCCGAAACTAGTGTGCCGGCGGCTGAGAATTCTTCTAATAATAAACCGGGCAGCATAAGTGATAACGGCGGAAAGGCGGGGAAAGTTACTTCTCTGCCGGTGCTCTCACCGGATTTGTCTACCGGTTCCGGCGATGGTGCGGTTCCTTCCGCAGTCTGCCAGGGCGAAGCGCCGGAGGATATTCAACCCAGGGTGGTATTCAAATTTAAGTTCATGGAATTCGTTGCGGACTCCCGTGACTGGCTAGGCAGTCTTTTCGGTTAAATTGAATGTGTCCAGCCATACATTTTTGCCCCGGCCCCGGCTGTTTTCAGTCGCATATTCGGGCCATCGGACCGAACGAAGGGGTTCGTATATCCCTTTAATTATGGCCCCCTCGTGCTCCCCCTTATTCTAAATTGGACGGAAGCGCAATATAAATATTACAGCAGTAGACAGGCAGGTTATTTGATCAACCAGTATAATCATTAAGTAAATACCGGGGGGGAGTCCTGCATGGTTAAAATATCGGACCTCAGGATGAGGGAAGTTATTAATATAAACGACGGCAGGCGGCTGGGGCCCATTAAGGATATAGACATTAATATGGAAGAGGGTAAAATCAACGCCATAATCCTGCCCGGACAGGGGGGCAGGATTATGGGGCTTTTTGGCCGTGAGGATGAAATTGTGGTTCCCTGGGACAGGATAGTCCGCATCGGGGTTGACGTTATACTGGTGGATTTGCGGCCGCCTCAGGAGGGCCCGGCTCCTGGTCATTATGTTAGTGACAGGTATTGGTAGCGGAAAAATGGGGCAGGGATACACCAAATCCATCCTCCGGCCTCCGACAACGGACTTCCGGTGAGGTAAAAATGTCCTCAAATTTTAAAATGGTAACTATTCTAGAGTCAGGAGTCAGAATAAGATAACGGTTTAGCATATCGAAGTATTCTGAATCCTGACTACTGAATTCTGAATACTTGAATAGATATCCGTACCGTTAACGCGCACCTTTAGACGATAAAAATTTTATTTTCAGAACAGTAACTATTAATGTTTATTAAGAGGGAGACTTTAGTCTCTCTTTTTAATTTTTTAGTAACATTTTCCGGTTTAAATCTTTATCCATTCCCCAATATGTTGTATAATACATTTGCCCGGGATACTATATTATGTTTATGTTAAATAAGGGGTGGTGCCTTTGTGAAATGCCCTTTTTGCGGCTTTGGTGACACAAAAGTTTTGGATTCCAGACCCGCCGGCGACGGGAGTTCCATTCGCCGCAGGAGGGAATGTATCAAGTGCGCCAGAAGGTTTACCACCTATGAGCGGCTGGACGAACTTCCCCTGATGGTGGTAAAAAAGGATGGCCGCCGGGAGATGTTTGACCGGCAAAAATTATTGTCCGGTGTTGCCAAGGCCTGCCAGAAACGGCCTATATCCATGGACCATTTGGACGCTGCGGTAAACAGAATAGAGAGGCGGCTCAGGGAGACGGCGGATACAGAGGTAAATAGTAGGGATATAGGCGAACTGGTAATGGAATTGCTGCGGGGGCTGGATGAAGTAGCCTACGTCCGCTTCGCTTCGGTCTACCGGGAGTTTCATGACGCCAGAAGTTTTGTAAAGGAAATAGAAAAACTGATGGGCGTAGGAACAGGGGAAAAGGCCGAATGATTTAAAGCCTGCTGCAATGGGGCATAAAATTGGGGACATTCCTTCCCAACGGAAGTCGGTCGTCGGATGTCAGAGGTCGGATATCTTATCGGAATTCGGCTTTACCGAATTCCTTCCTAGAATCTGACTTCCGATTTCTGACCTCTGACTTCTGAAATAAAGGTGTGTCCCCCAACCTTATAAGATTCTTGAGGAGGCTTGCAAAAGTTGTTCAAGGTTATCAGAAAAAGAGACGGGCGTGAGGTTTCCTTTGACGAATCCAAAATAACCGATGCCATTTTTAAAGCCGCCCGGGCCGTGGGCGGGGAAGACCGGCAGACCGCTATGGAGCTTACCATTGAAGTTCTGAAAATACTGAAAAAACTTTACAATGGCAACATTTTCGGTGTGGAAGAAGTTCAGGATGTGGTGGAAAAGGTACTGATCGAAGCCGGCCATGCCCGCACCGCCAAGGCATACATACTGCACCGGGATAAACGCACACGCATCAGAGACGCCAAGGGTGACCTGATGGACGCGGTGGAAGAAATACTGGAGGAAACAAACCGCGAAAACGCCAATATAAGCAATTCTCCTTCAGCGAAGATGCTTCAGATCGCCAGCGCTGCCAGCAAAAAATA
>CBEULQ010000504.1:0-2948 GCA_965543975.1 uncultured Desulfocucumis sp.
GTTGTTAGCTCGATAAATCACTTCATATCGTTTCCTGGCCGTCATACCTCCTTCCCCTGTCCTTTCTTACATTGTGTGTTAGTTGCCAAGCAATTGAATAGCTATGCTTTTCCGCAAAAAATACTCTGTTGCAATTATAAAAAAGTTTTGACAAATCCCATTGCCGGACATATAATGATAACAAATATACCCCCGGGGGTACTAGGCCGGCGATTATTATAATTATAACGGGAGGTAAATAACATGGATCCATTTTATATTAAAACAAACCGGATATTCACACCCATCCGGAAATATTCCTGGACCTTCGTTTTCCTGGTAGCCTTCGGAGGCCTCTGGTATCCCAAGCTGGGACTTTTGATGATCCCGCTGATGCTCTCCCTGGCCGTGCTGGGCTTTGCAAGGGGCAAATACTGGTGCGGCAATCTTTGCCCTCACGGCAGCCTTTTTGATTCGCTGATTTTCCCGATAAGCCCTAACAGAAAAATACCCGGGGCATTAAAAACCCGTATCGCTGCGGCATTAATGTTCACATGGTTTATGTACATGTTAATCAGCCGGTTAATCAAAGTGTTCGCCATCTGGGGCACCACTCCATTTATTGATAAACTCGGATACATCTTTGTGGTGAACTACCTTATGGTAACGGTGCTGGGCACAATACTTGCCCTGACTATAAGCCCAAGGGCATGGTGCTCCTTCTGCCCCATGTCTACAATGCAAATATTAGCGTATAAACTGGGCAAATTGCTGAAGCTTAACAAAAACACAGATAAAAAGATTACCGCCGCCAGAACGGAAATGTGTCATACTTGCGGCAAATGCTCCCGGGTATGCCCGATGCAGCTCACCCCATATCTTGAGTTCAACCAAAACAACCAGTTTGACAATGAAGCCTGCATCAGATGCTCCACCTGCGTGGAAAATTGCCCTGCGGCCATACTCTCGCTGGACTCCGCGGAAGAAGCCGCCAGGATTAAAGGGGAAACCCCCATAGACGGTTACGAAAAAAGGCAAAAAATCGCCGCCGTCGTTAAAGAAATCAAAAAGATCAGTGACGACGTCAATGAATATACCTTTAAATTCGTCTCACCTGAAAAAATTGACTATAAACCCGGCCAGTTCATACTTGTAAAAATACAGGATAACCCCAAAATGTACAGGGCTTACTCCATATCCTCCTGCAACATGGACGGCACAGAACTTAGCATCACGGTGAAGAGGATGCCCGGAGGTTATGGTACCGGTATTATCTTCAACACCTTCAAAATAGGGGACCTGGTGGAACTTGACGGCCCCATGGGAGGCGAACTGGTGCTGGATAACAACACCGAGAAGGTTCTCTTTGTAGCCGGCGGGATAGGTATAACACCCTTTGTGCCCATGGCCCGCTATGTGCTGAAAAAAGCAAGGGGAGTCAGAAATGTCAAACTGATATATGGGGTTAATTACGAAAGGGAATTCATTTACGATGATCATTTCAAGGAGCTGGCCGCTGAAAGCAATCAATTCGAATATATCAAAACTGTTTCCGCGGACCAGAACTGGAAAGGTAAAAAAGGATTTGTTACCGATGCCATGAAAGACATGGACCTGAAGGGCTATAAAGTTTACATGTGCGGACCGAAGCCCATGATAAAGGCCAGCCTGGGAGCTCTGAAAAAAGCCGGCGTCGATGAAAAAGACATATACTATGAAAGCGCGTAATTAATGCGTGTGAATCACCCCTTACTCTCCCAAAGACACCGCCCGTCAGCTATAAAAGAGCGCCCGCAGTGCGTTATGCACGGGGCGCTCTTTTAATCTGTCCTATTTTTCATGGTCTGCCGGTTGATTTTTATTCTGCCGGTCCGACGGAAGACGGCCGGCTTTCCTGGCTGACTCCCGGAGTAAAAATTCAATGTGCGCGTTAACACTCCTGAGCTCGTCTGCCGCCCATCTTTCAATAATTTCATACAGTTTGGGGTCGATTCTTAAGGGAAAGCTCTTTTTTACAGGCATACCGACAACCCGTTAGTACAGGCTTCCCGTGTTGATCACCGGCTGGGCGGACCTGTCCGATACAATGGCCACCATCAGGTTGTTGATCATGGCCACTTTGCGCTCCTCGTCCAGTTCAACAACCCCATTCTGCTGAAGCTGGGCTATGGCCATCTGCGCCATGCCCACAGCTCCTTCCACAATTTTCTGACGGGCGGATACTATGGCGGCAGCCTGCTGGCGCTGCAGCATGGCGCTGGCTATTTCGGTGGCATAGGCCAGGTGGGTCAGCCGGGCCTCAATTACCTCTACCCCTGCCACCGCCAGGCGGGTCTGCAGTTCCCTGGCCAGTTCTGCGGCCACCTCCTCGGCATTGCCCCGCAGGGAGTAGCCCTCATCTTCAAAGGTGTCGTAGGGGGACTTGGTGGCCACGTGTCGAAGTGCGGTTTCACTCTGAATTTCCACGAACTCCTCATAATTATCCACGTCAAATACGGCCTTGGCTGAGTCAACCACCCTGAAAACCACCACCGCGGCTATTTCCACGGGATTCCCCTCCACGTCATTAACTTTCAGCCTGGCGCTGTTGAAATTACGCACCCGCAGGGAAACCTTTTTGCCGACGGACAGGGGAATCGTCATCCACATGCCGTTGTCCCTGATGGTGCCCAGGTATTTTCCGAAAAAAGTCACCACCCTGGACTGGTTGGGCTGCACAATGGTAATGCCCGTGGACAGCAGCGCCGCTGCAACCGTCACCAGGATGCCACTAATAATATGAAGCTTTAAAAAAAGATAAATTGCGCCGGCAACAAGCAGAAGAAGAAGCAAAATCGCCAGGAATCCGTTAACCTTCCAAGCCTTTTGTTCTTTCATACAGCATCCTCCGTTTCCAATATTATCTCGCTAACAGCCTGTAAGACCCCGTCCTCGAAGGTCGGGGATAAACAGGCAATTAAGGAAAGGGG
>CBEULQ010000505.1:0-2947 GCA_965543975.1 uncultured Desulfocucumis sp.
GGTTCAAGCCCGCCCGAGCACATACTAAACGCAGGTGTCGCACACCTGGACTGGTCGCCCCAAGGAGATAAAATAGTGTTTACAACAATAAATACCCCGTCAGCAAGTGAAATATATATTATGGATGTACCAGAAAAATTTCAATAAAAATCGTTTAACTGTAAAATTATCAAACGGTACCGGTTCTAGTGTTCCCGCTTTTTCTTTTATAGAAGCAAGGGTAGAAGCAAGACAGGGGGAAGCAAGGGGACGATTCTCTTGCTTCCTTCAACTTCTATGCTGTCAACCAGTTAGTTGAAGTAAACAACAAGTTCGGGGATACCATTAGCTACACCTATGACGGCTTTGGCAACCGGATACAAACAATCATCGACCTGAACCACGGGGCCGAGCACAACAACCGGCCTATCTTCCCCGCCGGGACCCGGCGGCCCGCCGGAATTCGTACAGGAACTGAAAGACAAAAACCCGGGGCCGCCCAGCCATGCGGGCAACCCCAAACCCGGCTGGGACCACCAGTTCAACCGGCACTACATGATCCAGCACAACGTGGTGGACTTCACCGGACAGTACGACAACCTGCTCATGAGCTACGGCGAGCACAGCCAGATCCAGCGCTACACCTACGGACTGGACCTCATCAGCATGGACTTTATAGGCCTGGACGACCACGACAACGGCTGGATACCCTCGGGAACAGAAACAGCTTACGTGGATCAGTGGGACACACTGTATTACCAGCACGACGACCTGGGCACAGAGAACAAAGTCATCGGCAGCAGCGGCAAAACCTCTGCCCACTACAACTACGACGAATTCGGCCGCCCCCTGGGAGCCGTGAAACTGGATCCCAACTGGTCCGGCCCGGACAATGCCATATCCTACACCGGCTACACCTATGACCACTTCGCGGAACTATACTACGCCCAGGCCAGGTACTACATGCCGGAAGTGGGCAGGTTCATCTCCGAAGACCGCTGGGCCGGAGACCTAACTCAGCCCGGAACACTGAACCCGTACCCGTATGTGCTGAATAACCCGCAGAGGTATGTGGATCCGCTGGGGATGTGGATTGAGGATTGTCCTGTAGTTGCATCTTCACCATTCTTTAATATGGCCGATCCGAGGACTAAATGGCTTAATGATTGGTGGAACGCTATGTATGAAAAGGTAGTGGTATGGAGAGATCCTGACTATTATACTTTTTCCTTAAGCATTGAGACTCATATTAAAGGTTTTAGTTTATCCGCAGGCTCATATACTCTTGACCGTTATCAAAATCTTTACAAGACTCAAGAAGTTGGGGGGGGAAGGAGCCCTAAAGTTGTCTCAGCTAGTTTAATCTCTGGATGGCTATGGAGGGAAAAACCTAAGGAGACAGATTCAGTCGTTGTACAAAAGGACTAGACACAGTGATGGATCTGCTTTTTTAAAAGCCTAGATGTTTTCTTTATGCCAGGCGATAGATCTTTTTAACCTGTTCCTTGCTTTTTCATTTACCTAGAATAGTTTTTCAGCCTCTTTGGAAAGTGGGAATGTCTTCCTTTGATATCTTGACTACGGTCAATTCGGTAATAGGTTTAAGCTCGTTTTTTCTCCTTTTGGCTATTTGGGGTAACCTCCTTTGAAAAAAAAGATGTACGCACATGAGACCATACCGCGTCACGCAGCAAGATGTAACGGTGAATACATCCTGAACAAAATACGACCAAAAAGGCATGAAAAAAAGCCTTCAGTTAAAATCCTGAAAGCCTTTAATTTAAAGGGTTTTTTGGTGTCGGAGGCGGGACTTGAACCCGCACGGTCACCCACATGCCCCTTAAACAGGGAGCGTCTTTTTGGTTAATGGTCAGGGGACACACCTTCTTGGATTAGCATAATTCTTACTTCTAATCAAGTTAGGTTGGGTTGGTTAAGTCCTTTCTTATTAACAATTCCGGGAAGGAATGTCCCCAACGCATGTGATTTTAGCCGGGGGCTATTTCATCTCAAATACAACTTCCCCGGAGCCCACGTGGTATTTGGCGCCGGTCACGGTTAATTTGCCGCTTTCCTCAAGATGTTTTACAATAGATGATTTTTGTACATCCGCAATCACGGCCTTGATGTTTTCATCGGTGGACTTTTCGTAGAGATCATTACCTGTAGCGCCTGAGGCTTTGGCCTTTTCAACAGAGGGCTTTATTTTTTCCACTATCGAGCCGATGCTGCCCGGGGCCTCTCCGCCGTCTACGGTGGCTTTCACGGCACCGCAGTTCTCATGACCCATTATCACCAGGAGAGGAGTGTGCAGGTGTTCCACTCCGTATTCGATGCTGCCCATGGCCACTGGATCAACCACGTTGCCCGCCACCCGTATGATGAACAGGTCGCCCAGGGCCTGATCAAAAATAAGCTCCGGAGGTACCCGGGAATCGGAGCAGCTTACTATCGTGGCAAAGGGTTTTTGGCCTTTGGCCAGCAGATTCTCACGCCTGGCAGAGCCGATATCCTTCAAGGCAGGCTTGCCGGAGGTAAATCTTTTGTTGCCGTCCACCAGCAGTTGTTTTGCTTCCTGGGCTGTTGCTACGGTATCGGGCCGTTTGTAGACATCTCCGGCAACGTTATCAGCTGCCTTGGGAGCAGGGGGTTCCGCTGCTTTCTGCTGGCCTCCGCACCCCGGGAGCATCGCCAGGGCGGCAATAAGCACGATTACCAGTATGAGAGCAAATCTTTTTTTCAGGGTTCAACTCCTCCTTTTTTGCAAAAATTAGATAATTAAGAAATTTAGATATGTTTAGGCTAATTCCTGCATGTGCTCCATTATTTGACAATAAAATTTTAGCTGCCAGCAATCGACTCATAAAAAACCCCCGGATGTGATCCGGGGGGGATGAGGTTTCAGTTTTAATTTTAACCAAACAGACTGTTCAGTACGGTCAGATACTGTTTGTCGCTGTAGCCTTCC
>CBEULQ010000506.1:0-2946 GCA_965543975.1 uncultured Desulfocucumis sp.
TGAATTCAACATTATATCCCATTCATGAAAGAGGTGATCCCCATGAAAGAAGGCATAAATCCCAAATTTAACACGGCCAAGGTGAGCTGCGTTTGCGGCGAGACCTTTGAAGCGCTTTCCACCAAAAAAGAACTGAAAGTAGAAATTTGCTCCAAGTGCCACCCGTTCTACACCGGCTCCCAGAGGACGGTGGAGGTGGGCGGAAGGGCCGACCGCTTCCGCAAGAAATACGGCTTAAAATAAGGCAGTTAGCAGAGCAGGGGCTCTGCTATTTGTTTAATAAGGGGTTTTACAGTCATGTCAGAATTTCAATACGGCGGGCAGGCGGTTATTGAGGGTGTAATGATGCGTGGGCCAGCCACCCGGGCGGTGGCTGTACGACGTCCAGAGGGAGACATTGCCCTGGACGAAAAACCCGTGGGTTCTATAACCCACCGGTATCCCTTTTTAAAATGGCCTTTAATCCGCGGGGTTGTGGCCCTTGTGGAATCACTTGTTATTGGTATGGAGGCTCTTAGCTATTCCGCCAACCAGGCCATGGGCGAGGAAGAGGAACTGAGCAAAACGGAAATAGTCCTCACCATGCTCTTCGCCTTCGGGCTGGCTATAGTGCTATTTGTAGTGCTGCCCACCGGCGCGGCTCATTTCATGCAGTCTTTTGTGAAGGGCAGTTTTGCACAAAACCTGGTGGAAGGCGTAATTCGTCTGCTCCTTTTTGTTGCCTATGTTGCGGTAATTGGGAGGCTGGCGGATATACGCAGGGTTTTCCAGTATCACGGGGCGGAACACAAGGTAATTAACGCCTATGAAGCGGGGAAAGAACTCACCGCGCCCAGCGTGCAGAGATACCCCACCTTCCACCCCAGGTGCGGCACCAGCTTCATTTTAATCGTACTGGTAATGAGTATATTCATGTTTTCCCTGCTGGGCCATCAGGATTTATTCTGGCGCATTGCCTCCAGGGTGATTTTACTGCCGGTTCTGGCCGGGGTCTCTTACGAATTGCTGAAGTTGTCCGCCAAGTACGCGGACAACATACTCTGCCGTATAATGATTTCACCGGGGCGCTGGCTTCAGGCGCTTACCACCGGGGAGCCTGACGACAGCCAGGTGGAGGTGGCCATAGCCGCGTTTAACGCTGTGCGCAAGGAGAGCGAGGAAAGACTATAATGTTGGATAAACTGGCCAGTATTGAGGATCGGTATGAGGAACTTGAAAAAATAATTGCAGATCCTGAAATTATAGCAGATAACAGCCGCTGGCAGCAGTACGTCAAAGCCCATTCCGATTTGGCGGAAGTGGTGGGCGCATACAGAGAATATAAAAGTATTTTGAACGGTATCCGTGACGCCAGGGAAATGCTGGGGGAAAAACCGGATGCAGAATTAAAGGAACTGCTGGAAACAGAGCTGGAAGAACTGGCCGAAAAGAAAGAGGCCATGGAAAACAGACTTAAAATTCTTTTGCTGCCCAAGGATCCCAATGATGAAAAAAACGTTCTGGTGGAGATTAGGGCCGGCACCGGCGGGGAGGAGGCGGCCCTGTTTGCCGCAGACCTTTTCAGGATGTACACCCGCTATGCCGAGCGGCAGAACTGGAAAACGGACATTATGAATACCAGCTACACCGACATCGGCGGTTTCAAAGAAGTGGTGTTTATGGTGGAGGGCAAGGGGGCATACAGCCGCATGAAGTTTGAAAGCGGTACCCACCGTGTGCAGAGGGTTCCCACCACCGAGTCCGGGGGGCGCATCCATACTTCAGCCTCAACTGTGGCGGTTCTGCCCGAGGCGGAGGAAGTGGAGGTGGACATCAACCCCAATGATATACGGATCGATCTCTTCTGTTCCACTGGGCCGGGCGGTCAGTCTGTGAACACCACCCAGTCCGCTGTAAGGCTTACTCACATTCCCACAGGCATAGTGGTTTCCTGCCAGGATGAAAAGAGTCAGCACAAAAACAAGGATAAGGCCATGCGGGTTTTAAGAGCCAGAATTCTGGACAAGTTACAGGAGGAGCAGAGACAAAAAATTGCCAGCGATCGCAAATCCCAGGTGGGTAGCGGCGACCGCAGCGAGCGTATCCGCACCTACAATTTCCCCCAGAACAGGGTTACAGATCACCGCATAGGGCTTACTTCCCACCGGCTTCAGGAGATATTGATGGGATCCCTGGACGAAATAATCGACGCCCTGATCACCTCGGACCAAGCGGAGAGGCTTAAGAATATAGAACATTAATACGTGTGTTGAAGGGGACAGGTTAAAGGCCTGTCCCTATTTGTTTAATTAAAGCAATGACCTTGATAATGCCAGCATTGTATGATATGGTAAAGCCAAGTAAAGCGAGTAGGGCAAGTAAGGCAAAGAAAGGAGGTACTTCTTATAATGGAAACCAGAATATCATCCAAGGGTCAAATAACATTACCCGTTGAAATACGGAAAAGGCTTGGTATAAAGACCGGCGATATACTAAAAGTTAGTGTTGGTGAAGAAGGCGCGATCATTATTAACAGCAAAAAGCAAAAAGATAGCAATTGCAATCCCCTTGAAGTGCTGCGTCAAACCGCGGGCGCCTGGAAGGATATGAAAGAAAGCGGAGAGGAATTTGTGCATCGCCTAAGGAACGAGGATGCTGATAGACTGAAGGTGTTGGGAATTGACTGATATATTGCTGGACACAAGTATTCTAATCGATCATCTTCGCCAATATAATCCTGCTACTGAATTTTTGGAGACGTTGCATAGTGGCGGAGTTAAGGCTACTGTTTCTGTTGTCACAGAAATGGAGTTATATGCAGGCAGAAGTGTGCAAGATCCGGACACCGAAAAAGTAGTTGTGAAACTGCTGGACTTATTTAATATAATGCCGGTTAATAGGAATATCGCCAGACAGGCCGGAATGCTGGTAAGATATTATCGCAACCAGGGGTTAACACCCATAGAC
>CBEULQ010000507.1:0-2946 GCA_965543975.1 uncultured Desulfocucumis sp.
CTCATTCAGGAAGCTGTCAAAATTGCCGCTCCGGAAGTTTATAGACGCGCCTTCCTGAATGAGGGAACAAATGTTGCCCTGTTGCTTAGGGAAGTGCGTCATTTGTCACCGGTTTTTGTGGATGAACTGTTACAAGCATTTCACTGCTGCAAACCCGGCAATACAACCCTATCGCCTGAAGAAAGCAGTGCTTTGCCGGAGGGTTACCCGGAAGTTAAACTAATTGAACCGTTAAGCGAGCGGGAACTCGAAATAGTCGGGCTGATAGCCGGAGGCTTATCCAATGCCGACATTGCGCGGAAGTTACATATCACAGTGGGCACGGTCAAATGGCACACTAATAAAATATACTCAAAACTGAATGTTAAAACCCGAACCCAGGCAGCGGCCAGGTTGCGGGAACTGGGACTGCTAGACTGAACGGGACTGTCCTCAATGAGGCAGTCCTTCTTTTTTGCCACAAAACCTAACTTTGGTTAGGTTACAACTTAACCACTTGTCAAGTATAACTAAGGAGAACTTGCGTCTCTATAAGGACTTGAGCCCAGCCGACATCCAGGAACGCTACTTCCAGGAAACAAAGACAGCTATTACGCATGCGAACATGCGCACTATACGTGTGCCGTAAAGGAGAGAAAATTATGAATAACAAATCCATGATCATTATCGGAGCTGGAATGGCAGGACTGGCGACCGGCTGCTACGCCAGAATGAACGGCTATAAACCCCATATTTTTGAACTACATACTGGTCCCGGCGGCCTTTGCACAGCCTGGCGGCGCAAGGGTTACACAATTGACGGCTGTATACATTTTTTGCTAGGATGCCGGCCAAACGCCCCTTTTTATTCCCTCTGTAAAGAGTTGGGCATCCTGAAAAACATTCGTTTTCGGATTCTCAAAGAGTTTTCTTCCTTCCTGGACGAAAAAACCGGTCAAAGTTTAGTTGTTACTTCCGATCTGGAACGTTTGGCCACCGACATGAAAATCATGTCGCCTGAAGACGATAAAGTTATTGACGAATATATCGCCGGTTGCCAGGCTGTGCGGGGTGTTTTCCAGGCACCCAGGCCGGGGCTGATGGAATTCATGAAAAGCTACAATATGTCAGTGGCTGAATTCGCCCGGCGCTTTAAAAATCCGTGTTTGCGCTGGTACATAACTCACATGCTGATTCCGGAAACACCTATATATGCAATGTTTTTTGTTCTTGCACTGCTGGCTGACGGGCAGTTGGGCCTGCCGGAAGGCAATTCATTAAACTTTTCCCTTGCCATAGCCCGGAAGTATCAGGATTTACAAGGGGAAATAACCTATGGAGCGCCGGTAGAAGAAATACTTGTAGAGAACCACAGCGCAGTGGGCATCCGGCTGGCCGACGGCACCGAACACCGAGCCGATATTGTAGTTTCGGCTGCCGACGGTTACAGCACAATTTTCCAGTTGCTTGGTGGAAAATATGTTGATCAGAGTATCCTTGACCGGTATGACCAGTGGCCGGTGTTTTGGCCAATTCATCTCATAAGTTTCGGGATTGCCCGCCAGTTCCCCAATGAGCTGTCGTCTAAAAAGATTTTATTAAAGGATACATTAAATACCGGCGGCAAAGCTACCGATCTTCTTCGTTTGCGAATTTTCAATTACGAACCTTCTTTAGCGCCTGAAGGCAAGACGGTGGTACAGGTTACCCTGAATACAGATTTCGACTACTGGTACCATTTACAGGAAGACAGGAATCTCTATGAAGCCGAAAAGGCAAAGGTGGCTAATGCTGTACTCCACCGTCTGGAGGCACTCTACCCAGGCATTTCCTCCCTGGTTGAAATCACTGATATGGCCACACCCTATACTTTTTGGCGGTATACCCGTAACCACCGGGGTTCCTTTGAAGGCTGGCTGCCGACACCCGAAGCGGTAAGAACCGTAATCCCTAAAACTCTGCCGGGATTAGCCAATTTCTATATGGCCGGCCAATGGGTTCAGCCTGCCGGCGGAATACAAACGTCGATAAACTCAGGACGCGACCTGGTGAAAACTCTTTGTGAGCAGGAAGGAGAGGAATTCTCTACGATTACCTCATAATATTTCTTTCTCAATAGCGCTATTCGACTCGTCACTCTCCGACGACTGTGGCCTAATATACTCATAAATCAACAAGGGATTCTCACCTTCACACAACCGTGAGAATCCCTTATCTATTATATATTCTGTTACCACACCTCGCCATTACCGGAACAAGATATGATTTATTTTATTCAGAAAGATTAAGGCCACCGTCTCGCAAACAGCAACAGCATAGCAATAATTCAAAATGCGATAATTTTATACATTTTTCACAATATTATTATTTTTTTAGAGGAAAATTTTGTCTTATATCTAATTATTAAAAATATAATAAATTTTAAGAGGTGTCTTTTAATGGAGACAGCATTTGCTTTAGATGTAGAAAAAAAAGTTAACCGTACTCTTTTTATCTTTTCCTGGGGGGTTATGCTTTTCTTTGCCGCCACTCCGATTCTTGTGGCAAAAGGTATACTACCTACTATTCCTTTAAGAAGTGCTCTTATTGTTTTTGGTGTAGCACTTACTACCACCGTTCTGGGCACAATAGCTTATTTTACGGCAAAAAAATATTTCAAGTATATAATAATATGTGTTTATATAATTAACGTAACAACAATGATCACCCATGAAGGTCTTTCGGTACTAATGGGCATTGTCATTCCGGGAATCATTTCGTGCTTTTATTTTAATTACAGGGTCACTTTATTTACCGTAATACTCTCCTTTATCGGGGGATTCTTCGTAGCCTTATATATGCCTGAAGGTCTGCGACATATCCGGGTTGAAGATTTTTTCACCGCACATATTACGATATATTTGCCGATAGCAACAATTTTAGCACTTTTGAGCCACCGCTTTGAAAAAATGCTTGCACACATACTGG
>CBEULQ010000508.1:0-2941 GCA_965543975.1 uncultured Desulfocucumis sp.
ACATTACTCTGTCCAGTTATGGCTTTTTTATCATAGCAAACACTATAAACATGGTGAAATTCCTTATCTCCGGGGCATATCGGCAGGTTGGCATTCATTTTTAGCGCGCAGTGTTTCTCATGATTGATACAATATTGTATGCGGTTTTTATAGCATTAAATAAAGAATGAATAATAACCAGCGGTAAAGGGCTTTTCTCAATAATGCGACGATACGTATCAATATTGAAACAAATAATCCATTAATTTTAGAAATCCATGAACAAAGCAACCCCATGTCAAAATGTTGATATTTGGGGGATAATTATAATAGAATTTCAATACAAGGTACTGGCAGGGGATTTTTTTTGAATTACTGGCTGATGAAAACGGAGCCGTCCGAATACGGCTATCAACACCTGGAGCAGCAGGAACGGGACGTGTGGGACGGGGTAAAAAACTTTGCAGCACTAAAGAATATAAAAAGGATGAATCCGGGCGACAGGGCTTTTATTTACCACACCGGCAGGGAAAAGGCCCTGGTAGGAGTGGCGGAAATATGCTCCCGGCCATATCCCGATCCAATTGACGAAAGGTTGACCAATATAGATTTGGAGCCCAGATACCGTCTTAAACGGCCTGTATACCTGGCTGAAATTAAAAAGCACCCTCTATTTTCAGGCTGGGAACTGGTACGGCTGCCCCGGCTCTCTGTTATGCCGGTCCCGGAAGCGCTCTGGTTGAAAATACATGAAATGGCTGACAGCCCGGCCGGAGCGGACGTGCTGTCAAGAAGGTGAAAATGAAACAAAACCACGGCTATTTAAAACAATTGAAATTATTTGGCGTCTTTTACATTGCTTTGCTGACTTCCTACCTAACTCTTCGCATATTTACAGATAACCGGCATATTCTGGAACTGGTAACCGGACAGATAGCCCTTCTTGGAATACTGTTGCTTTTATTTAAGGAAAAGTTGCAGGAAATAGTCGCTGATATTACAAGGATGAGATTTTATGAAATACCGTTGTTTATTACAGGGGGATTTGTTCTTAGCGTCATTAACCGGTATTACCTGGAATATGCGGCAAAATGGGGGCTTGGCGTACAGGCCGGAGCCAATCAGTTAAAAATAAACAGTTTTGACGCCCGGGATATTGATTTTGTCTTGCTGGTGGCTGTTATAACCGTTACAGCACCATTGCTGGAGGAGTTTATCTTCCGGTTTACGGCTCTGGGCAGGGTTCGCAGGCTGATAAATGCCTCTGAATTGAGTACAGGCTGTAAAAAAGCGCTCTCAGCAACTCTCATTTTTGTTGTATCAACGCTCTTCGCCATGGTCCACGGCCCTTCTCCCGCCACCTTTGTGGTATATTTCTTTTCCAGCATTATTTACAGCCTGTCTTATCTCAAATACGGACTCCCCGCTGCAGTGTTGATGCATACATCCAGCAACGCCTTCTCACTTCTGGGCGGCCGTTGAAAAACTTCGCCTGGCACTTTTCTTAGCCCTTTTAAAAATGCTGTCTGTTAACTTGTATATTCTTTTTAACCGCTCTACGCTTTCATAACCGGCAATGCCGCATGTTGAGGCCAGAATCAGTTTGCAATTCTTTAATATATTGTCAACATATTGTGTAACCTCCGACATATCGCATTCATCAGGGCCGGGTCCCATTAACCACCCTGATTTTATCCCGGAAAGAATAATAACGTCTTGGGGGAACCGGAAGCTGAGTTCTTGCAGATCAACGGCTTCGGGCTCCAGGGAGAAAACCGAAAATCCCTCTTCGACCAGAGGAGTTATTATCGGCCAGACATCGCCGTCGGAATGAAAGCCTATAACTTTGCTTTGTTTAACTCTGCTTATTATCGATCTGTAATAAGGCAATAAAATGTTTACAAACTGAACCGGTGAAAAATACAACCCTCTGCTGTAAGCTATGTCATCGCACAGAATCAGAAGGTCCGCCCCGGCTTTATCAGCCTCCTCCATCTCCCGTGCCGCCAATTCAGATTCTTTTTCCAGGTGTTCTTTTAAAAGGTCTACTTTATTAAACCACTTAATGACCTCCATAAACCCGTGCTCCCTGACGGCGCGTTCAAATGGTCCGTCAACCGTCACTCCGCAAGCCAGGTTGAATTTATGGGCTTTACTGACAAGCAGGCTCATTTTTTCGGAATCAACGGGTAGATTTTGAATAGGATTTGTATAACTAAAAAAACAAATATCGGCGCATATATTAATACTGAAGTCTATCAGTGACTCCTGCGACCGCTCTAAACCCAATACTTCCAGTGTTTCAGCAGAAATCCACAATTCACCCCGGGGAATTTTATTTTTCATTTTTTGCAACAGATTATTTGCACTCGGCAAAATCATGTGAACCCTTCATCCTCTCCCATTTACATTCAATCGTCACCGATGCTTTATATGTTCTGCCCGTATAGACAGATTCCTTTTTAGCCTGACAAGTTAGTTTAACCGGCTTTAGGATTACCCCGCATCTCATTTGTAATAACTATCATATTGTACGCTGTCTCAAAATCATCCTTTTTAGCTATGCATACAAAAAAACCGCCCTTGATCAGACTGGGCGGTTTTTGAATACTCCCATGCAGTTCTTTTCATTTATTCTTTTGGTTTAAATATCGGTTGAGGCGCCAGACGCTCCCTGGCGTAGCCGTAAGCCAGACCTCCCAGCATCAATAGCCCCGCGTACCCCACAGCCGGGTACAGAACCCGCACCAGTGTGGTAAATCCGAACTGGCCCGCCGCAAACGCCAATACCCCCGATCCCAGCACCAACCACCTAAATAAGGGCTTATCCTGATCGGTAATCCTCTCGGCAAAACCATACAGGCTTCCCACAGCAGTGGTGTATATTTCCGACAGCAGCACTATGCTGTAAACAACTTGAATAAGCGGGGAAAAACCGGCGGCTATATAAACCATCGGTATC
>CBEULQ010000509.1:0-2939 GCA_965543975.1 uncultured Desulfocucumis sp.
CGTGTTGAATAACTGAATGAATGTGCGTATGCTCGTGTTCTTCACCTAAAAGCAATACAACCCCGCCAATCATGACAGGCAGTGAAACAAAAAACAACATATTTGGAACTTCCCGGATAAACAGGATTGACAACAGCACACCAATTAACGGCGCTATTCCGAATAGAGCGCTTGTTCGTGCCGCCCCCAAACATCGCATGGCGTGAATAAACAGCACTATGCTTAATCCATAACTAAAACAGCCTAAAAGCATAGCGCCAAAAATTGTTAAGAAATTGGGTAATGGCTTGTTTAAAATAAATGCCAAAATCAGAGTAAAACTGCCCGCTCCTATTCCTTTGATGGTAACAATGGCCAGCGGATCTTTTGCAGAGATATTTCGGGTAAAGTTGTTGTCAATTCCCCAAAGGACACAGGTTGCCAATACGCCTATAGCACCAACAGATATTCCCCACTGGCCGCTTATATCTAACGAAAGTAAGATACTGGCAAGGGTTATGCAAACTATAGCTAACCATACACGCCGTCCGATAGCCTCTTTGAATATAAACACGGCAACCAGCGTGGTGGCTACGCTCTCAAAATTAAATAACAGGGAAGCCGTGGCTGCTGGGGTATTACGCAGGCTGAACATTAAAACAATGGGAGCGGCAACGCCGCCTACAAATACGGCTCCAAACAACCAGGGGATATCGGCTTTACTTATCTGAGCCTCAACACTGGTGCCTTTTCTGCTCAGACGTTGTAAACCTCTAAGCAGTAGCAAACCTAAACCACTGCCAAGATATAGAAAAGCGGCCAGGGGAATCGGCTCTATTACACCCAACAGTAGTTTAGCAATGGGAGCGTTTGCTCCGAACATGGCAGCTGCAAGTAAAGCTTGAAGTATTGGGTAAATCTGTTTTCGATTCATTCATCTTCTCAACCTTTTATCTCGCTAACAGCCTGTAAGACCCCGTCCTCGAAGGTCGGGGATAAACAGGCAATCTTCACTTTTAAGTTCGAGCCTTGGGTTTGGTAGGGGAATAACCCCTTCCAAACCCAAGGCTCACTTATATTTGATGTGATATTAATAGGGATTATATTCAGCAGACTTTTATTAGTTTCCTTCAGCTACAAAACTGATTCAGAGGAGGCAAAGGCGTATACCCTGCTATCTTCTACCAATATTATTATAAATGATCAATTAGTTTCAAGGGAAATAGCTTTGGACGAAAAAAGGATGTACGACTTCCTAAATGAAATCATAAACCAGGAGAGTCCGTCTCAAACGGGTTATCTTTTAGGGTAGGCACACAGGGAAAGGGCAGTGCCCTTACCCTGTGCCTGGTTATTCTAAAAGAACATTTACCTGGATTCCCAAGAACATTTATTGGGTTGTTCCCTGAAATCACCACATGCCGCCCCGACATCCAAACCCTTTACCGCCGCGGCCAAAAGCTTGCTGGCCTACTTTGGCCAGTTGCTCCTGGGTAAGTACGGTGGACATTTGTTCACGGGTTTTCTGGTTTTGCTGGTACAGCTGGCTGCGCAGGCTGTTGACTTCGTTTATTTTGGCGTTGAGCTTGTTCTGATCGGGATTTTTTTCCCAGTTCATCTGCCTTAAATCAAACATGGCTTTTTGGAGTTTGACTCGCAATTCCTGGGAATTGTTGTAGCTATCCTGCTGAATTTTTTTCAGCTTTTCCGACTGCTCATCGGTCAGGCCCAGAAAAGCGGCCGGACTCTGCCAGTTGGCGGCATTCAGCTGCGGCGGATTGCCGCCACCCCATGCTCCGCCCATGCCGCCGCCCCAGCCTGCGGAGGCCACCTGGGCCATCCCCAGTACCAGCACCGTGATTGCCACCAGAAGAGCAAAGATTTTCTTCTTCATCCATGTTCACCTCCCCTCTGCGGGATTAGAGCCGGACACCAAATTTGGTGTTGTTAACCGGCCTCTTACAAATAGTCTAACCACTAAATGCTACGATTTCGCGAACAAAGTCTGACAGTTTTGTGAATCCTTGTAGGAGCGGTAATTATAAAAAAACAACATCGATGTCGGCGGAGCCAGTCTGCTGGCTCACGGTGTAAATTGGCTATCTCTTCGCCAGGCTGCTTGGGGATTATGATTATGTTTTGTGTATGGTGGGTGTGAGAAAAATTATTTTATTAAAGAAGGATTATAAAGAATTATATAGAATTACATTAAATAACAAAGGACGGCCTGGAGCCGTTACAATTACCGCCAGATGTATTACACAGACATTTA
This sequence comes from uncultured Desulfocucumis sp., assembly GCA_965543975.1. GTDB lineage: Bacteria > Bacillota > Desulfotomaculia > Desulfotomaculales > Desulfocucumaceae > Desulfocucumis. Next base: position 2,252 of record CBEULQ010000509.1, read on the forward strand.
CCACGAAGGTATTGCTCCGTATGAAACGGGGGTTCTTCGTGGTTTTGTTTTTCATAAAGGATGGTGACATATGAAAGTTGCTGTCATTGATGGACAGGGGGGCGGCATAGGAAAGCTAATTGTTGAGAAGCTCAGAAAATCTCTTGGAAATGACATTGAAATAGCAGCCCTGGGTACAAACGCGCTGGCCACCGCGCAGATGTTAAAGGCCGGGGCCGATCAGGGAGCCAGCGGAGAAAACGCCATATGTGTTACGGCCATGAAAGTGGATATTATTATGGGGCCTATCGCCATCATTGTGGCCAATTCCATGCTGGGTGAAGTTACCCCCAAAATAGCGAAAACCGTTGCCGTGGCTGATGCTAAGAAAATATTAATGCCGTTAAATAAATGCAATATAAACATTGTGGGATTGAGAAACGAACCCTTGCCACACCTAGTGGAAATGATGGTGGAAAGGGTCCGGGAAATAATAACAATGGTTTAACCAGACCATGAAGGTCCTATCCGGTAATAGCCGGGGATCTTCATGGTTTTTTCCTTTTGTTTGATCAACAGACATAAGGGGTAAAGGCCCTTATGATATAATCCTCTCTCTATTACAACTTCATATTGTTTTGTTAAAAGCTTCCTTGGCAGGGCTTTTAACCTCCTTAAAACCGTTGCTGCGGCTGCTCAGACCCGCAGT
>CBEULQ010000510.1:0-2934 GCA_965543975.1 uncultured Desulfocucumis sp.
ACTTCCTGCTCCCTTTTTAGCAGCAAAAGAAAACCGTACTGGGGATTATCTATGATGAGCTCAAGTCCTCTTTTTTGTCTATCCCAGTCGGGGGTAAAGTCTTTTTCCAGGTCAAAAAGCTCTTGCAACAATAGACACATTTCCTCTATATCTTTCTTACCTGCTTTACTTATTGTTAACATTAATTTCTCCCTTCCCCAACTCTTCCTGGGAGTCATTGATCACCCGGCGCATGTCTATGCCGCACTTTTCTATGGGCGAGGAGAGAACCACCATCGTCTCGGCTCGCCGAAAACCATAAACCTGATCGATTTTCTCGAAGAGAATACGTTGAAGGTCCTCGTTGTCCAGCGCCCTAACTTTAACAAGGTAATCGTACCGCCCTGTTACAACATGTATTTCTTCCACCTCAAAAAGTTGTTGCAGTTCTTCGATGGTACGATACGCCTCGCTTCCCTGGATGGTATTCATTCCTACAATAGCAGTTACGTGATAACCGATCCGGCGGGCATTAACACGCGCTTGAAACCCCTCGATGACTCCGCTCTCAATAAGTTTGCGGATTCTTTCATATACTGTGACACGTGAAACACCAATTCTGCTGGCGATATCCTGATAAGAGGAGCGAGCGTTTTCTTGGAGAGCTTTCATTATAGTTAAATCCATGGCATCCAGCGGTTGCATTTAGATCATCCTTTACTGTTCATTCGTAGTTGAAGAGCCCGGGCTATCTTTCCTGTTTTCTCGAAGACTATAGACATTGCAAGCAAGTTGGCATCCCCCAAAATAAAATGCATCGCCCCTTTCTTTTTAAGCCAGCATTAAGCTTACATTGTTAAACAAAGCAATGGTTTGCGTTAATCAATATTTATAATTATAATCAATATCGTTGACATATGATAGGTCATGGTCATAACATTTATTATTTGACCGATTCTTTGCCCGGGCATTAAAAATTTAGCGGGGGGATAAGCCATTTGCATTACAGAAGGCCACGGAATACCTTCTTCCTTATACCCAACGTGTTACAGCCGGCTTCTGGATGTACTTTTTGAACCAGGCAGGGGTGGTGTAATGTATGGCACTACATTAATATTTTGCTGAACAAAATGTGCTCCGTTCCACTCCAAAGTTGTTCTTACATATCCCAGAGTATCAGCATTATACCTTCCGATTATCCTTTGGACGGCAACAAGCTCATAGTCGCCGTCATTGTCGACATCTACCGGTTCCAGTCCACCCAATCCAAGCACACTTCCCGTAACTGGTCTTGTTAGCATACCATTTTGGTCATATATGTCCGAATAATCGTCCTTACGGTTACTCAGGTCAATGGTAAACTTTTTATTTGTATTTACCTGCGTAACCTCCACTTTGTAATTATCCTTGAAAACAACATCGAATTGACTCCTTGCATTAAAAGCTTCACTATCAAAAATTATGGCAAGCCTATTATCCTCTAGCGAATAAACATACGCGTACAAATAACCACCACTGCCGCCGGATTCTATACGGACTAAAATGTCAGAGATATTATCTCCGGTAAAATCAGCCAAAAATAGATTAGCATTATAACCTGCGTTAAAGGGAGGGGTCGCGCATATCTTATTTCCGGCTTTCCCATCTTCCACGCACACTGTAATGTTGTCCGCAAAGGGGCTTTCCGGGTCGGGCTTATTCCCAATCAAAGACACACTGTCAATAATTCCATCCCCATTAACATCGGCCTGTTTTAAGTCAAGTATTGCGTTATTTTGATTATTGCCATTTGCTTTCAGGTATGAACTGCCATCCAGGGGAGTAAGCAACTGCAAGGGAGGACCACCCTTAACCAGTCCCGCAGCGTAAGCGCTATAAACTCTACCCCCTGAAAATTTCTGATTGGGAACAGTCAATACCACATCATTTGAACCAACTGCCTTAAGCTGCAATGTGTAGGTGCCCGGATTAACAGTCATATATTCAGTAATGCCTCTAAAAGGAACATTTCTGAACAGGACGGTTCCATCACTGAGTATAACATCTACAATAGGAGCATCAGGCGAAAGGTTTGCAAATTTAATATTAACCTTATCCGGGTTTATGAACGCAGGTTTGTCGGAAACGGGCAGCAATTCAATGTTGTCCAACCTCCCGGCGGCTGCCACAGTGAGGATAGAGTTACCTGGTATGTTCAGGGAAGTGTCTATAACCGGTATGCTTTTTGAGCCGGCTTGATAAACTTTCATATTATAGGTTCCGGGCTGAAAGGGCAAGTATTCTGTAAAGTTACGGTAGGATAAACCTCTGGCTATAATACTGTCATTAACATAAACGTCTACGGGAGGTGCGTCCGGGGAAGCATGCAATACACGAATATAGGATGACATACCAATAACAGCGCCTTTCTTATATAGGTATTACATAATATGTCATCACCGGTCCAGTGTACCTTCTACCGGAACCAATCACCTGTCAAACATAGTCTAAGCGACCCATCGGCTTTTACAGGAATATGGTAATGTTTAGTTGTGGCATATCCGTACATATTTATATTTTAAGCGAGAAAACATATGTTTCAGGATAATTATCTATAAAAATTTTGGAGGTTTTATCATGCCGGAGAATCTATACAACATCAATAATACAAAACACGGCGGAATCGAAGCGTTAAACAATCCCACTGAAACAGTTCATAGCTTTAGTTTAACTTCGGCGGAAATAGGAAACCTCTGGTCGCAATATATTTGGGACAGCATGGCTGTTTGCATTCTGCAACATTTTGCGGATAACGTCAAAGACGCTGAAATACGCGGTGCAATTGAATATGCACTGGAAACATCACATAAGCATACCGAAAAAATTAAAGAGATTTTTACCTCGGAGAATATCCCGGTTCCTGTCGGTTTTACCGAAAAAGATATCCATGCCAAAACGCCGCGCCTGTTCTCCGAC
>CBEULQ010000511.1:0-2930 GCA_965543975.1 uncultured Desulfocucumis sp.
CTGGATGTGGACGTTAAGGCCGAAATATACGAAGGACTATTGGAAAAGAATGCCTTTGTCAATCCGGAAAGTTCTTTGGAAATTAATTAAATGTAGGTGAGTAGGGCGGGAGTATAGATTTATATGTTTGCCGGCGGCTGAGACTAATGTATATAATGTCTTTAGCCGCTTTTACTTTATAAAACAGGGTGCACAGATGATTATAATAAACAGGCAAAACATAATTAAAAACCAGCAGATAGAAAAGGTATTAAAGCTGTTGGGCAGGGATTACAGGCCGGGTAGACTGGTGGTGTATGAGACCAGGCTGGGTGTGTTCAGGTTCTTATTTAAATGCTTTAATTTATCCATGGAGGAATTGTCCGGTACACTGGAAGGAACCTACGACCAGACAACCGACACAGTTTATGTCTTTGTCTACGCCCAGACCGACGACGGGGATGACCTGCACAGCAAACAGCTTTACTCCCTGCACGCCATGACGCATGAATTAAGGCACAGATACCAGCATGTCAAAGGGCTTTATACAAAGGATGCCGATGAAGAAAAATCGGAAAATGACGCCGACAGGTTCGCCACCGGCTTTATCAACAATAACTCGGGTAAAATCAAAAAAATAATGGGTTGGAGTGACGAGTGGACAGTAGAGGAGGAAGAATAGTGGACTGGAATTGGCTGCCAGTAGGAACGGTTTTTTAAGAGATTGGAAATTATCCAGGTGGAAAATTCCCAAGGGGGATGTTAAGGGGGTGTCCCCCTTAAGCTTTAGAGCGGGGTGAGGGACCGATAGTCCCGAGGGGCGGCAGCCCCTTTTGAAATAAAGATAGGGCCGAAGGCCCTTTTTTCACTTTTTATCCGGTTTTTGAGTAAGCATGGTTATAAGGTTATTTAAATATTTTTTTGTGTTGGTAAAATTTAGTATGATATCCAGTTCACTTTTCCTGATATTGGAGAATTCAACTCCCAGATGAAACATTGCCGGTTCGCCGCTGTTATGGACCCGGTCGGACCGCCGGACAAGGGCCAGCACTCTAAATTTGCTGTAATTGTTTTCCATGGGCAATATAAACTGCAAAATCAGCTGGGTGCCGGGTTCTATTGATTCCGGCACCTTCAGCTTCATTCCCCCGGCGCTTAAATTTAAAGTCTCAGCCATCTTAAATACATAATTTTCCCCGGGTCCTGGCAACCGGGAATATTGAATCTTCAAAAGTTTATTTAATCGGGAAAACTTTCTCATTTCTATTTCATCCAGGTGTTCCGGCAATGAAATCTTTACTAGGGCACAGTGTGTTGTAGTCCCTGATAATACCGAGGAGGTAAAATGCAGCAATTGTTCCGAAGCAGGCAGTTGAACGCTTATCCTGTCACCCTCCTTCAACCTTAAGGTTTTAAGCTTGTTTCTGGACTGCCAGTTAAAAGGAGTATATATATAAAGGGCGTTACCATCCGCTTTTTTAATATACGAAGTGTATTTAGTTTTTTCGTCTTCATTGAATACATAAATTTTTTGGCTTTTGTTTAATTTTGATAAAGTGGTCTTCATTTTTAAACCTTTCTGGCAATTCTGACAGACTATTAATATGTTCCTCTTTTACTAATATCGTTCAGTAGTGATGAAAAATTTATTGTCCGATTAGCAATACTTTTACTTAATTGACTTATATTTTATTGCAATTCTATTAAATTAAATTTTACGGTGTATAATTTCTGTTTAAAGGCGTATCTTATTGACAGACAAAAAAACACTCTGTTATTATTAAAATGTTCTGAGGAAGTGTGCCTAGGGTTCCGCGCCTCCGCCGGGGGGCGGCCGGTCCGAGCGGCACAGGCGCGCCGGCGGTTGCCCCGTGTAATCAAAATTTGGGGCTGCAAGGACGGCGTGACTACACCGGCAGGGAAAAAAGCCCAGGCGGTAGGTTTCTCTTATAGAGAAGTCTGTTCGCCCGGGTATTTATTTTTCAGGGAGGTTTTTATGGATAAGCCACTGGTAGGAATTGTTATGGGCAGTGATTCCGATTTGCCTGTCATGAAGGAAGCGGCTGAAGCGCTGCAGGAATTCGGGATATCCTACGAGGTAATTATCTCCTCGGCCCACCGGGCCCCGGAAAAAACGGCGGAGTACGCCAGGACCGCAGTGGACAGGGGACTGGAAGTCATTATAGCCGGGGCCGGAGTTGCGGCTCACCTGCCCGGCGTCATATCAGCCCTGACGCCGCTGCCGGTTATCGGGGTGCCGATAAGGAGCGGAGCCTTAGACGGGGTGGACGCCCTTTATGCCATCGTTCAGATGCCTGCGGGGATTCCTGTGGCCACCGTTGCCATTAACGGAGCGAAAAATGCCGGGGTACTGGCTGCCCGGATAATAGGTATAAAAGATCCACAGACCAGGGCCAGGGTTATGGCGTACATGGAAAAGCTGGCTGAAGGGGTGGAACGTAAGGCTGCCCGCCTGAGCCAACTGGGAATCGAAGGGTATTTAAAGGAGAAAGAAAAAGCCTAACATGTAATTAGTGTGGGAGAAATAATAAATATATAAATTTTACTGGGGGATTACCAATGATAGATCGTTATGCGCTGCCGGAGATTAAACAAATATGGTCTCAGGAAAACAAATACAGGAAATGGCTTGACGTGGAGATATGCGCCTGCGAAGCCCTGGCGGAAATGGGCCTGGTACCTGCACAGGCGCTTAAAAATATTAAGGAAAAGGCTGATTTTAGCGTGCAGCGGGTGGAGGAAATAGAGGCAGTCACCAACCATGACGTGATAGCCTTTCTCACCTGCGTAGCGGAATACGTGGGAGACGATTCAAAATACATACACCTGGGGATGACCTCTTCGGACGTGCTGGATACCGCTCTGGCGGTTCAGATGAAGGAAGCCGGAGAACTTATTCTGGTGAAGCTTAAGGAATTCCGCCAGGCGTT
>CBEULQ010000512.1:0-2918 GCA_965543975.1 uncultured Desulfocucumis sp.
AGTCCATGATCATGCCTCCCACCTTGAAAAACCTTAAAGTCACTTCTTAAATCCGTTTTGTAATAATCAATTAGTTATGCTGTTATACGCCTGAATTACTTGTTTTTGACGCCACGAAACTGCTCAAAAGTTGCCTGAATATCCGGTGCGTAGGTCAGCCACTGTATGCCGTTCCGCTCCACAGCCAGCGCGGTTTCGATATCGCAGCCATCAGCCGACTTGGCCATTATTTCCTTGCCCATGCGCAGGGCGATAGGCTTTTTGGAAGCGATCCTCTCCACCATCTGGATGAATTTTTCTTCGAACTCATCATCCTTAAATACCCTGGTCAGCAGGCCCATCTCGTACACTTCCCCGGCCGTGTAATTCTTGCTGCCGCTATACAACATTTCCCGGGCCCGGAATACCGGCATGCTCCGGACAATTCGGGCGGTGCCGCCCCAGCCGGGCAGTATTCCCATGTTTATCTCGGTAAGTCCTATTTTGGCTGATTCCTTTGCATAGAGCAGGTCGCAGCAAAGGGCCAGCTCAAGCCCCCCGGCCAGGCAGTTGCCGTTCAGCTTGCCGATAACCACCTTTTCACAGCCAACTATAGCCCGCTGCACATCCAGCCCATTGTGGGCCAGCCAATTCATGGCACTCTGGTGTTCGGCCAATGATGGAAATATGTCCAGGTCACCGCCGGCGCAAAATGTTTTTCCCCCGGCGCCTTCCAGTACGACTACTCCTACGATGGCCTCATCCCGCACCCTCCTGAAGGCGTCGATCAACTCCTGTGCCATACGGCGGTTGATAGCATTGTGTTTTTCCGGACGGTTCAAGGTGATCCAGCAGATGGTGTTATTCTTGCCGCCTATTTCATATTGGATGGTCTCATAGGTTTTTGGCCCCTTATCAGGGGATTGGCCGGTTGAATCCGCCTTCTGTTCCTCAGCAGAGGCCTTTGCCAGCCTGAGAACGGGATCCGCCGGGCGAAACATGGGAAGCGCGCATTCGGAAGTGATGTCCTCGAAAACCACTTCCACCTCCATATCGATTTTCACGTCCTCCGGTTTGCAGTCAACAATGCGCGTGGTCATGCGAATTCCCTCTTCCAGGTTGACCATGGCCAGAACGTACGGCAGGTCCGCCATGAACTTCGGCTCCACCATGTCCATCATCACCGAAAAGCTGTATACCCTGGCTTTTCCGCTTGCCTCTATCCACCCGAGATCACTGGACCAGCATTCGGGGCAGTATTTTCGGGGGTAAAAAATATTGGCGCCGCAACTTCTGCAATTCTGAATCAACAGTTTGTGCTGTTTGGTGGCTTTCCAAAATTCTTTGGTCCATGGCTGAATGGCCGGAATCGGCTTTGCATAGTCACTCATTATATTTCACACCCCCAGACCGTGGCGATGTTGTTCATTCCTGATCCGCCACCTGCATTTTGAAAGACATACCTGACACCCTGCACTTGCCTTTCCCCTGCTTTCCTCATTAATTGACGAGCTGTTTCCACATAGGTGGCCGTACTTACTCCCGACCCGGTGTGCCCCCTGCCCAGCGCATCGCCTATGGTTGAGACAGGACACTTGCCTCCCGGAGATGTATGCCCCTCCATGATGAATTTTCCTGCCTTACCCGGCTCGCAGATCCCGATGGCCTCAAGCATTATGGGCAGGGCAAAGGGATAGGCCACGTAAAGATTCCACAGGCCTATGTCTTCCTTGGCAACGCTAGCCTCGGCCAGGGCCTTGTGGGATGATTTCCTCCACCCTTCCATGATCATGTCATTTTCCCTAAAAACAGTGCTGGCGCTGAAAAAAGTCGCCCCTTCGCCCAGTTTATAAGCTGCGGGCACGCCCATCTCTTTCGCGGTTTTGGCGGAGGTCACCACCATGGCCGCGCCTCCGTCCGCCAGCATGTTGCACTCCCTTTTGTGCAGCGGGGATGATACCATACCCGAAGCCAACACCTTTTCTATAGACGGCACTTCCTTTTTATAAAATACCGAGTTAGGATCCAGCGCCGCCCACTTTCGCAGCGCCACCACCACCGAGGCCATTTCCTCGGCCGTGGTTCCGCTTTCATACATGTAGCGCTGGGCCATCATGCCCATGATGCCGTTATATGTAGTGCCATAAGGATATTCCCACTGCATGTCAATGCCGGCTCCGGCAAAAAAACCGATTAGTTCGGGAATCGGTATTGTGGAATGAACGGTAACGTGTGGAATAAGAACGGTTTTGGCAAGACCGCTTTCAATCCATTGCTCGGCTAAACGAAGGCAGTTGGAAGTAGATGCTCCTCCGGCATTACAAACACAGACATCCTTGCATCCCTTTAACCCCAGTTCTTCCGGAATTTTGCCGAAGGAAATCTCCGCTGCCAGCCTCGGCTGGGCTTGCGGCGCCACTGAAATAACCCCTTCAATGTCATTTTTTTCCAGGCCGGAATCTCTTACAGCCTGCATACATGTTTCGTAAATTATGTCCCAGCGGGATCTCTCCGGCATGATCCTTGTCGGCACTTCGCCGATCCCGATGATGGCCAATTTGTCCTTGCTCATTTTGTCCTCCTTTCGATCTGAAAGCCGAAACCAATACCCTGGTATCATCCGGCCCGATTTTTTTCGGTTGTTTAACTTGACAGGCCCAGTCAAAATTGTATTTTATATATAGAATATGATGCATCATATTTAAGTTACTATACAGATAGCCATTTGTCCAGATACGGCGAACGCGGAGGGCTTTTTAGGGTGAATCGCGGTAACCGAGATATTCCGCTCATATATTTATTAAAGGTGAATCATTCTCATTAAAAAACAAGCAAACAATAAGACTTAAAAAAATTTAACTATATAGATACACTATATTGTTTGTATATAGTGTATCTATATCGGCAATGAACATACTTTGAAAAGAAGCAATCTTGAA
>CBEULQ010000513.1:0-2911 GCA_965543975.1 uncultured Desulfocucumis sp.
GGTAGAGACGGAAAAGGATATATTAAATTTGGAAATCGGCCCAAGACTTCTTGAAGAAGGCGATCCCCTGCTATTGGCTTACCTGGAGAAAATAAAATCAGATTACCAGAAAATACTGAGCGGTTTGGCGCGCAGCCGCAGTAGGGATGCCCAGGATAAGGCCATCATGCTTACCTCAAAATTAACCAGAGTAAGGGAGTTGTTGTGTACATGCAGACAAAATGCAAAATGATATTCGGCATTATGGAGAAACTGGCTCCCGCCGGCCTGGCCATGGAATGGGACAACTGCGGACTTCAGGTGGGGGACCCGGAGGCGGAGGTAAGCGGAATCCTGCTGGCTTTGGATGCGGATTTGGATGTATGCAGGGAGGCGGCGGAAAAGAGCTGCAAGCTTATTATCACCCACCATCCCCTTTTCTTAAAGCAATTGAAGCAGATTAACCTGCAGAGCCCCCAGGGTGCTCTGGTAGCTGCTTTGATTAAGAACGGCCTAACCCTGTATTCCGCACATACCAATCTGGACAGCGCCAAGGACGGGGTTAATGACTGTCTGGCCGGCCTGCTGGGGCTGGAGCAAACCAGCGTGCTGAAACCTGTCCGGTCAGACGGGTATTATAAATTTGTGGTCTTTGTGCCTGCAGGACACGAGGACAAAGTCAGGGAAGCGGTTTGCCGGGCCGGCGCCGGCTGGATAGGAAATTACAGCGACTGCACCTTCCAGACAACTGGAACGGGCACCTTCCGGCCCCTGGAAGGAACTGATCCATTTATCGGTAAACAGGGGGAACTTGAAAAGGTTGATGAAATAAGGTTGGAAACCATTGTTCCGGAAAGGCTGGCCGGGAAAGTCGTGGAAGCAGTATTGGAGGCGCATCCCTATGAGGAGGTCGCCTATGATTTATACCCCTTAAAAATTAAAAGAGCCAGCACCGGCCTGGGCCGGGTTGGTGAATTGAACCGTTCTGTTTCTTTGGGACAATTGGCCGCAGAGGTTAAGAAAATATTGGGGCTTAAAGCAGTCCGTGTCGGCGGCGATGCCGGCGGGACTGTTACCAGGGTGGCTCTTTGCGGAGGGTCCGGGGCTGACTTGTGGCCGCTGGCCAGGGATGCCGGGGCGGATGTGATTATTACCGGCGACGTAGGGTACCATTCCGCCAGGGATATGGTACAGTCCGGCTTCAGATTTATTGACGCGGGGCATTATGGCACCGAGAGGGTTGTCCTGCCCGTGCTGAAGGAGTACCTGGAAGAACAGTGTCAGCGCCTGGGGCTTGATGTTCGGGTTCATATTACCGGCATTAACGGGGATCCTTATGCCATATATTAATAACTGGTATGTTACCGAGTGTTCAATTTGATGATATCCGCCAGCTTTTTTAGAGTGGATAGTCTTTTACTGTCGTACAGGTGCTTTTGCCTGAAATAATTATACTTGGAATCATTGCTGTTGAGCCAGGACTCCCTTACCTTAAGGGACAGCTCCAGTTCGCGGATTTCCTTCTCCAGAACGTTCAGGTCCATAGCTGCGCTCATGGCGGCACCTCCTTATGTATTTATTCGAAAAATTCGCAAAATATCCTCCTTAAATCGATAAAAAATTAGATATGTTTAGTATAAATCAGTACAAAAATAATAATTAGTAGCTTTTGGTATAGGATGATGGGTTTTTTGCAAAGAGATTTCTGTTTTCCAAGGGATGTGGACGGATTATAAAGCCGGCGGCTCATGCCGCCGGCTATTTTTATGCTTATGCCCTTTGTCGCCCCAGAGTTTCTTTTTGCATGTCTTTTTTCATGATGGCGTTGGCGATGGGGTTAAGAACAAGTGTCAGCACAAAAGCCAGCACCAGCACCCCGATCATCATTACTGCCCCGTGAACGTAATGCCACAGCAGCAGGTATCCGGTGGACAGGATAATGGACATGATCATCAGGGGGAAGGCCACTTTCATAAAGCCGACGAAACTTATGTGGGATCCTCTCTTCTCCGCCATTCCTATTACAACCACGTTGGCGGATGCTCCTATGATGGTGCCGTTGCCCCCCAGGCAGGCGCCCAGGGAAAGGGACCACCACAGTAAGTTAAGGTTTTCTATGCCTCCCAGGCGGCCCATATCCTGGATAAGGGGTATCATGGTGGCCACGAAGGGGATATTGTCCACAAAGGCTGAGGCTATGGCGGATATCCACAGTATCAGCATGGCTGTGGGCACCATCTGACCGCCGGTAATCTCCAGGGACAGCTTGGCCACCGCTTCAATAACTCCCACATGCTCCAGGGCGCCCACCAGTATGAACAGCCCGATAAAGAAGAATATCACCGGCCACTCCACGGCATGCAGCACGTGCTCCGGGTCCTCCCTGGACAGCAGCAGCAGCAGGCTGGCCCCGCTTAATGCGATTACCGACGATTCCAGGTGCACGAACTGGTGCAGAATGAACCCCGATATGGTCAGGGCCAGTACAATCAGGCATTTTTTCAGCAAAGCAGGATCTTTTATTTCATTCTTTTCATTAAGGGCCATTATGCTCTTTTGCAGCTCCGGTCTGGTGACAAGCTGCTTTCTGTATATTATCCGCAAAAAGAATATGGTGAAAACATATACTATGGCGATGACCGGGGTGAGGTTGATCATGAAATCCATAAAGCCCAGACCGGTGGCGCTGCCTATCATTATGTTGGGCGGGTCGCCGATGAGGGTGGCGGTGCCGCCTATGTTGGATGCCAGAATCTCAGCGATCAATACCGGCAGGGGGTTGATCTCCAGTTTTTTGGCGATGGCGAAGGTGACAGGCACAATTAACAAAACAGTGGTGACATTGTCCAGGAAGGCGGACAGCACTGCGGTTACCAGGGCCAGTGCCGCCATAATTTTCAGGGGCTGGCCCTGGGAGCGTTTGGCAGCCTTG
>CBEULQ010000514.1:0-2908 GCA_965543975.1 uncultured Desulfocucumis sp.
ACGGCATACGCGATAGTAAGCCGTGACTGGAGTTCAGACGTTGCTCTTCCGATCTCGCCGCAGTGGCTTCGGGGGGAATCAGGCCGCATATCAGGTGTCCTGATGAAAACTGGCTGGCCGCCTCCTCGAAATCCATGCCCAGATCCTCCGCCAACCCTGATACCATCGGGGTATCGCAGGTGCCGGGGCTTATGCTGTTAACGTTTATTTTGTAAGGGGCCAGTTCCTGGGCCAGTGTTTTGGTCAAACCGATTACCCCCCATTTGGCGCAGGTATAGTGCAGCGCATAGGGCAGCCCTTTAACCCCGTTAACTGAGGAATAATTGATTATTTTACCGCCGCCGGCGGCCATCATGTGCGGTATCACCGCCTTGCAGCAAAGCCAGACGCCCTTTAGATTAATGTCCAGCATTGCGTCCCACTCATCTTCCTTCAGTTCGTGGGCTGCGCCAATTCCGCAGATGCCTGCGGCGTTCAGTAGTATGTCAATTCTTCCCATTTCCTTTACGGCGTCATCCACTGCTGCCTTTATATCGTTATAGCTGCGGACGTCGCCGTAATATGCCATAGACCTTCCTCCGGCCTTGCGTATGCCGGAAAGAGTGGTCTCCATGTCCTCCTTGGAGGCCAGCCTGTATCTTGGATAGTCAATATTTTTACATATATCAAAGCAGGCAATGTCCGCCCCTTCCGCGGCCATGGCATATGCTGCAGCCCTGCCCTGGCCTCTGGCCGCCCCGGTTATGAATACGACTTTATCCCTCAGTTTACTCATTTAACGCTCCGTTACATTTAATATACGCCGCAGATTCCGTCCACGGCCAGAGTCTCAATAACTATATCATCAATAATCAAAGGCTCCTCCTGCCGGTCTTCCTGACTTACCGGCTGCGGGGCGTTTCCGTGTTGGGACATGCTATTCTTTTTACCCATATTAAATCTGCCTCCTTAACCTTTATAATTTTATCATCAATTGAACGTTACAGGTAATTCTTTAGGCATTCCTTTTTATCCCACCATAATTTTATCCTCGGGATATTTAATCTTTTCTTTGCGCCTGGTCCTCTGTGCCAGGGCAAACACGGCGGTGATTGTGCCGACCCGGCCCAAAAACATCATCATAATTATAAGAAGCCTTCCGGCCGGGCTCAGTTCCGTGGTCATGCCCATGGAAAGCCCCACGGTGCCGAAGGCTGAAACCGTTTCGAACAGTACCAGAAGAAAATTCTCCTCCCTTTCTACCACCATTAGGGTCGTGCTGACAATGACGATCAGCGCTATGGCCAACATTAGTACGGCCAGCGCTTTGATTACCTGGTCCTGGGTTATGGTTCTTTTAAACAACTGGGTATTACTCCTGCCCCTGGCTATTGAGAACACCGATAGACCAAGCAGCGCAAAAGTGGAGGTTTTTATTCCACCCCCGGTGGATCCCGGCGAGGCGCCTATAAACATGAGTATTGTTATAAAAAATAGAGTATAGCTATGCATGTCTCCGATGGACAGGGTATTGAAGCCCGCCGTTCTGGGGGTGGCTGACTGAAAAAACGAGGCCATAATTTCTCCCCAGGGTGTTAGTCCTTTGAGTGTGTTGTCCTGCTCAAAAAGATATATTATTACTGTGCCTACGGCAAGTAGAATTCCCGTGGTCAAAAGCACCAGCTTGGTATGGGTAAAAAGCTTCTTTCTATGGCGGTAGTTCAATATGTCGATGATTACGCTGAAACCTATACCGCCAATAATAAAAAGGGTTGCGATGGACATTGAGACCACCGTGTCATCAACGTAACCGGTTATGGAGCGAAAATCCCCGAAGATGTCAAAACCCGCATTGTTAAAGGCGCTGATGGTATGAAAAATCCCGAACCAAATGGCTTTTGGATAGCCCATCTCCGCTCCCCATCTAATGGACAGTATGGCGGCAAAAACAATCTCCAAAAGGATTGTAATAATCAGCACGTATTTGCTGAGCCTGACGATCCCCTGGAGGCTGTTCTGGTTTAAGGACTCCTGTAGAATAAGCCTGTTCCTCAGTCCTATTTTCTTCCCCATCAGAATATTAAAAAATGTCGCCATGGTCATAAAACCAAGGCCTCCGGTCTGGATCAGCAGCAATATCACCAGTTGGCCCACGGGCGACCAGTAGGTGCCGGTATCCACCACCACAAGTCCGGTTACGCATACCGCCGAGGTGGAGGTGAAGAGCGCTGTAATTAAATCTGTGAACTCCCCGCTGGCTGAACATACAGGCAGAGTTAAAACAATTGTCCCGGTGAGTATGGTAAGGGCAAAGCCCAGCACCAGTAATTGTGGAGGTGTAATATTAAATCTCTTTTTGAATACATTTTTTGTCTGCAATTGTTCAAATATAGACATTTTCCCTCCGCTTTTCCCTGTTAATATCTCTTTCCCTTTTGTTCACGGGCCCATTAGTGGATAAATATAACAGGGGCAAATAAAATAATGATTTATATTTATTTTTTATTTTTCCTGCCAGAGTCGATAATTATATCGCGAATAAATAAAGAATACACTGAAAGCACTCAAAAAAGAGGGAGAACCTGCAGGTTCCCCCTGTATGTTATATATTTACCGCCCTTTCCATTATTTTGTACATGCGGTCCACCATACCCCTGGGGTCCGCTATCATCCCGGCGGAAATCAGGGTGTTGTCGTAAAGCTGTTCCGCAGCAAGTTTTGCAAACTCCTCGTCCTTTTTGCGCAATTCTGCCAGCCCTTTGATAAGCTTGTGTTTCGGGTTTATTTCCAGGGCCTTTCTTATCATCCCCGCGGAATCTTTATTTACCATTTGCATTACCCTCTGCATGGTGCCGGTCATGTAGCTGTCAAGATTTATCAAAACAGCGGGGCTGTCCACAAGGCGATTGGATTCCCTTACCTCTTCGAC
>CBEULQ010000515.1:0-2905 GCA_965543975.1 uncultured Desulfocucumis sp.
GGCATACGAGATAGTAAGCCGTGACTGGAGTTCAGACGTGTGCTCTCCGATCTGTCTGCGTCTTCCACTGTACATACTCCGCGCATAATAAGATCGATCATTTCTCTGGAAAGAGCCATCTGCAGCCTGTTGGCGATGAAACCCAACGTCTCTTTACGTAAAATGACAGGCTCCTTGCCGATTAGTGAATAAAAATCATTAGCGCATATCACGGCTTCAGCACTTGATTTTTCCCCCTTCGTTATTTCGACCAGCGGAATTAGATGTGGCGGATTGTAGGGATGACCGCCAATACATCTGTCCGGTTTTTTGGCGTATTTGGCGATTTCCGTAATCAGCAACCCTGAAGTACTGCTGGCAATAATTGTATCAGGCGAAGTATGTTTTTCGATTTCAGCTAGCATTTGCTGCTTAATTTCATATTTTTCCGGACCGGATTCCTGAACAAACTGTGCATCATGTACCGCTTTTTCCACACTGGTTGAATATGTTACCAGCTCTTCGATACGTGCAATATCTTTATTTTTTAAGACCCCCTTGGTAACAAGAAATTCTAAATTACTAGCTATTTTTTTCTTTGCCGTAATCAGTTGATCGGAGTTAATGTCGCACACACACACAGAATATCCCTTCATGGCAAAATTGGTTGCCCAACTGGATCCGATAACGCCCGCTCCCAAACAGGCGACTATTTTAATTTGATTAGCTTCCATTATTAAAGCTCCTTTCGGCATTGACAAAAGGCTGGCACATCGACCGGGTCTAGAAAACGCCGTATTTGTATTGTCTGGGCATGACATGTGGATTGATTTCATCTTCATCTATAAAGGCCACCATTCTTACCCAGGAACCATCACCCATGTACCATCTGAGGGGCAAGGCGGAGATAATGCAACGCTTGCCAACAACCATTTCGATGTCCCCGCCGACATTTTCAAAGCCCATGATGCCATTGGACAGGAGCGTTGTGTGCACAATCTCCCAATCGGGGTGGTCTTCCTTGGGATATCTGCCGGTTTCCCTTTTGTACTTTTCAACCAGCCGGGGAACGAATGGTCCAACCCCGTGATCAACCATGTAGGTCGCACAGGGATGGTCAAGCGCCTGGCAATCGATACCCATGGCCTTTACGCCTTTTCTAACAAGCCACTCCGCGGCCGCTTTATTGAGTCCCGGTCCGTGTGCAAAGTACTTGTCATTATCGCCCCAATACCGGTGACTTCCGGTATGGATGATCACGATATCATCTTTTTCGATCTTTGGAGTGGCATTTTCCAAATCTTCCGGGGTGATGATCTCCCATTTCCCTTTGGGGATATCAACCACTACACCGGTCCCATAGTATTTCTCCAGCGGCAGTTCGTGAGTATAGGCACCACCCTGTATGACATGAGCAGGTGAATCGGCATGCGTTCCAATGTGCATATGGAATCCATAAAACAACTGGGTCAACCGGTCGTGTTTGGACATGTATTGAACTCTCTGGCTGTAATAATCTCCACCCGCCGGCCATATCGGAGTATCCTGCCCAAAAGGATGTGATAAATCTACCATTTTAATGTTAGCCTTGTTTAATCTCTCCTTCGTTACCAGCCTTGCTTTCTGTTTTCCGCCACAACCCGCGCAATATATTCCATCCAGGGTATTTCTTCCGCGGCCATACGCTCCCTGACATTTTCAGGAGGATCGATCTGTTCCTGCCGGTCAACTATCGCCCAAACAACCGCCGGTTCGCCGGGAGGGCAGCCTTTAATCCATACGCCCCTGTCTCTATGTTTAGCAAGGCAGGTTCCGCAGAGAATAAGGTTTTGGGGGTCTACCCCTTCAGGAAGCTTATCTTTACGCCCCAGTACGATAACCGCCTCATTATTCTTCTCGTATTCTCCCAGAGCCTTCAACTTCTCCATCGAGAAAGCAACCAGAGCCTGGCAACTACTACAAGCATTTTCTGGGTATATTGTATATTCCGGCCAAGTATCAAAACCGGCTAAGTACGGCAGCCACATCTTCTTGTATACTTCACTAATTTGTTTACCAACCACCTCAATCTGATCTTCCTCAAACACACCCAGTCCGCGTCCCGTCGCAGCCTCAAAGTACGGCGCCGCGTTGATATCAAGTCCAACCATGCGGCAAGCTGTTGCATCCACTGCCACCGGGTCTTTGCCGCCCACAATACACCCGAAATCCATCGGTACCGTCGTATGCGGCCCAAAACCCTCAGCTGGGCGGATCATATCCGAAATTTGAAGATCAGCTTTGATAACGGTCCATAAATCCATCATCGCATCTGCTAATACGGTTTGGTGCATTTCAGCGTGAACCCGATCCTGAACAACTCCTTTTAAGTTCTTGAGGGCATTGGTGAAAACCATGCTCGCGTGGGATTTAAAGATTGGCAAGTTAATAATATAATCTGCCTCCAAAAGGAAGCGGGGAAGCTTTACCCTATACATTTCTGACTTCGCTCCCCTGATAGGAATCGTCAGCAAATCCTTTTCCCGCTTTATATCAATGATCTTATCCGCCCCTGCATCCTGCGCAGCCTTCATAATGCCGCTGACTTCCAGGCATTCCAGGGTATCGCACCCGATGGCCGCCGATTCCGCCACAATAATTTCTTTGGGATTTGCCTTTCGCACCTCCTTGATTACGGCGGCCACCACTGCATGGTTGGTGTTCACACTGGTTTCGGGTCCGGCGCTATGGCCGGCATTTGGTTTAAGAACCACCGTTGATTTGGTCCTGATCAGCTGCTCGACCCCTCCCAGCAGCGAAAATACTTCCGACACCATTGTTTGAATGTCATCGTCTTTAGCTATAGCTACAATAGATTTAGCCAATGTTTTTGTCCCCTTTCGCTAAATAAGTGAATAATGAGTATTGAGAAGCATGACACTGCTTT
>CBEULQ010000516.1:0-2891 GCA_965543975.1 uncultured Desulfocucumis sp.
GCCCGGCGGAGCGCACAGAAAATAAAAAGCAGCAGATGATAAGTGCCCAAAAAAGAAAAGTCGCTGCCCATCGTCCAGCGTTTTTGGGTATCTGCATCTTCATCCTAGAAGCCTCCTTGGCTAATTAATTCTCTTTGTAAATCTAACATCGTGTTAAACTCGTCTTGAGTCAGTGTTTTATTAACGGCAAAGTAATGGTCAACGAGATATGTTTTACCTGTTTTGGGGTCTGTCCAATATACCAGCACCCTGCTGCCGGACAGCCAGCATTTCTTGCCGGCAAGTATTTCTGCCCGATGGCGGTCCCATCCTTCGAGCCGCCACGACTGGGACTTAACGTCATTCTTTAAAAATCCAGATATCAAATCCTGTGGCATATAAAACAAGGGGCCACTTGCATAAAGCGCTATTATCTCATGCGGCCAATCTTCTTCATCCCTTACGGCGGATACACCAGCAAAAAACACACCGATACCGGATTCTTCCTCAAATCCCCCGCCGCTGTGAGCATTCTTCATAAAATTATCAATATCCGGCCTGATTACAGGGACTTCTTCGAGGTAACAATTTGCATATCCCAACTTCCCGGTGAAAAAAGCGGAACCGCCAACACTTCTATCATTTTCGTTATATATATCAATGTTTTTTTCCACGAACCACTTAAAGTTCCAGTGTGAGATCCACCAGTCAAGCATTCTTTTTCTTTGTTCTCTCTCTGCCATATTTTTTGGATACCGGATACTTTCGGCTAATTTTTCGACTTCTTTCGAAGGCATAGCGTATTCCACTTGATTATGCTCAACATTCATGCCGGCCAGCGCATCCCGGCCCGCCGCCAGAACATCCACGAAGTCCGTTACTTTATTTATGTTAAACTTAACTGCGTTTAGCGTTTGAATGGATTTTCCGAAACCAATCCAGTTTTCATTCACAGGTTTCGGATAGCTTGCCGCTGCCTCTGCCTTTTTTGCCCGGAAATATTCTTCAATCTGATCCCCATAGGCAATATATGAGCCGTACATTGTTACACCTTTGCCCATATATTTTTTTATTTCTTCTTCCTCCACCCAACCCACGCTTGGCTTAACACGAATAAATTTGTTTGCCTCAACCGTTTGCCACTGTCCCCTGTCCTCCACCGTTACGTTACCGTAGACAACATAAATTCCTCTATCACTATTAAAAGCCACCATTTTCCCGTTCAGCTTTGCATTCTGAAAATAGATACCTTGTTCACTATTTGCTTCCGCTTTCGATGTTGTGGTTATTACACAAAGCAAAAGGAACAAGGTCATTATTATCAGACTCCTTATTTTCGCCATCCGCTACACCTCGTTTTTAATTACAAATAGTTATGCTGGAAAGACCGGGTGAAATCCCGGACCTTCCAGCATTTATTAGTTTGTATCGATGTAATTCTAACAACTTACTATTTAATACCCAGCCAGGTGGCGAGTCCTTCGCCAAGAGATGTTAGCATAGAAGGAGTCAGCATAACATAGATGAAAGCCCCTGCTGCGACTGACACTAATGCTGGCACCACAGAAGACTTTGCAACCGAAACAATGGCTATAACAGCACAAGCTACTATTAAAATCAGTTTGAAGAAATTTAAAGCAGTCTCGCCCGCAGCATCCGGATCAAATGCTGCCATAGCTGCATCCGGCGCGGCAAACAAAGCTGCCAATCCTGCCACGGCTAATGCAGTAAGCATTTGCGGTCCCCATACTCTTATTAAGTTTTTAAAGTTTTTAATAAGCTTTTTCATTATAAAAACCTCCTCAAAATAATTTTCTTAAATAGTTGTTTGACTACCGCCATTGATTACTACACATAACCTTTAACCCATATTCATCCCTCCTTTACTTTTTAGGCCAATCCTAAAAGCTACCTTTTGGGGTACTATTTTTTGAGATAAGGCCTTCTAAAAAATAAAAAAACCTGGCGCATTCACTGCAAACCAGGTTTATCCTCTTTTTTTATTGTACAATCTCTTTAGAATGCACAAAAAATCTTGAAACCATATTCAATTCGGTGTATCCTTATATTGCTTAATTTACTATTATTACCATGAAAGGTGGGCATTCGTTGGATATTAATGCGACTCTAGTAGCACAAATTTTTAACTTTTTAATGCTAATTGCAATTTTTATTGTTGTTCCTGTATTGGTTATAAAACTTTTTATCTCCAGGTCTACTCTCTTCAAGAATGTTGAAAAGCTGACCATTGAAATAACAGAAATTAGAAAACTCTTGGAAGAAAAATTAAACAAATAAATATATTACCCAATTATATTCTCCCAAACAAAACTACTGCGTTTTTATAACATTGTGTACAGCACCGGTTTTATTGAGCCGGTGCTGTATTACTTATCACCCTTTGCCTATTCACTCGTTGATGCTGCTAATGACTCATCCAGGATCTTTTTAGAAACAGAAAGATTCTTTTTCACACGGTATTCATTCAACATTGTCCTGCGATTAATCACCCATTCGTTGATGGCGTACCACTTTTTGTAGTTCATCTGGTCCTTCAAAAAAGCAACAGCAGCTTTTAATCGGTCATTCTCTGTTGCAGACGTCTCGGACATGGACAGACTGGTCTTTCGTATGAGTTCTTGATTGTTCCCGAATCTCTCTCCTATATGCTCTTTCAGTCCGGCCTGAAAGGCTCCATTCAGTTCCTTTTGGTTCCTCACCGTCACATAATTTCCGCCGCCTGCAGCTGCCGCTTCCTTCAGCTGCCGCTGGGCTTCGTCATCTACATCAAAGCCAATAATATTTACCACAGCCTGAATACCCGACTGGTGGAGAGAACGCGCAGCGGCCACCGGGTCCCCTCCGCAGGTCTCAATCCCGTCACTCACCAGGTAGATGATGTATTTCGCCCC
>CBEULQ010000517.1:0-2884 GCA_965543975.1 uncultured Desulfocucumis sp.
ATGCTGCCGGTAATATCATAGCGATAAAGCCTCTGGTCAAAGGAAATAGACGAGTGAAAGTCGTCCACCAGCCTGTCCGTTTCTTTCTGAAAACGGCCTCCCCATAATTTGCTCATTATTCACACCCCGGTAGAACTGTATTGAAATCAAGGAAAATAATATCACGAAAACAGTACTTTGTGAACTACCCCTCCTTCACTAACCTTCACCGCCCCTAACTCCCCAGGCATTTGCCGTCTTAATACTGTTAGTGATCGCAATCCATGACCAGACCGCAGTATGATTGCGTCCGTTCAAAAGTAATGAAAATCATGACCTGAAATGCGACCTGGATCCTGGAATATAGGGATGGAGACAGTCACCCGTCTGCAATAATTCTTATCTTATTTTTTGTAAGTTTAAAAGGAAACTTGGATAACTATGTCAAATATTATTAGATAATCGCAAATAATAATGTGTGGGAGATATATGGTTAAAAAACTGTTAAATCTTAAATTACATCAGAAGATTTTCGTTATGAGGGAGTTCGACGACACTAAATACAACTCCACCATCGAGGATTTCAACGACAACACTATTTATATTTCCCTGCCTTTGGCCCAGCAGGTTCCCCTGGTTCTGCACAGGGGAAACAAGGTTACCATACAATTGATTTCACCGGATCACCTGCTGGAATTTGAATGCACGGTAACATCCCTGGTCCAGGACAACATAGTGCTGATAGGCCTTTCTTACCCTACGGATATAAAGCGGATACAATTAAGAAAGTTCGTCCGGCTGGATATTCTAATGAAAGTCAAATACGCCCTGAAGCCGGAACCGGACAAGCAGCCGGAGTACAAGACCGCGGACGCGTTAAATATCAGCGCCGGGGGGATGAAATTTGCCGCCAGGGAGCATATCGAACACGGCAAAGAAATATTATTGCAGTTTACCCTGCCGATAAATAAAAAAGACATTAAATATGATATCAATTGCCTGGTCAGAAGATCAGCCCTGATGGAGATCCGGGGCAAGGTCAACCTCTATCATGTGGGTGTTGAGTTTAAGGATATCACCGCCCGGGAAAGGGACCAGATAGTCCAGTATATATTCCAGCAAGCCTCCAGAACAAAGAAAAGCTAAGGCTCCCTCGCGGGAGCCTTTAAAGGTCAGGGGACACACCTCCCTTCGGAGCATGATTTTGGGTCAGAGGAATGTCCCCAACGTATATGCTTTTGGGTCAGAGGAATGTCCCCAACTTATTTCAATCCGCTGCTTTTTTCCATCAACGCCCTGACTTTAAGGGGCAGGCCGAACAGGTTGATGAATCCCTCCGCGTCTTTCTGGCTGTAAATCTCGTCCCTGCTGAAGGTGGCCAGTTCCTGGTTGTAAAGCGAGTAGGGAGAAGTCACCCCGGCAGGGGTGCAGTTGCCCTTGTACAGCTTCATCCTCACTTTTCCTGTGACGGTTTTCTGGGTAACATCAACAAAGGCGTCCAGGGCTTCCCTCAGGGGTGAGAACCAAACCCCGTCGTAAACCAGTTCGGCGTAACGGGCCGCCACCATTTCCTTGAAATGCATGGTTATCCGGTCCAGGGTGAGCCGCTCAAGCTCCCGGTGGGCCATCCAAAGAATGGTGCCGCCGGGGGTTTCGTATATGCCCCTGGATTTCATTCCCACCAGACGGTTTTCCACCATATCTATTATACCTATCCCGTTGGCGCCGCCGATGGCGTTAAGTTTATCCACCAGGGTGACCGGGTCCACTTGCTCTCCATTAAGACTGACGGGAATTCCCTTATCAAATCCCAGTTCCACATAGGCGGGTTTGTCAGGGGCATTCTCCGGTGAAACGGTAAGCACCAGCACATCGTCCGGGCACTCCTTGGCCGGGTCCTCCAGATCCCCGCCCTCGTGGCTCAGGTGCCATATGTTCCGGTCCATGCTGTACGGCCTGGACTTGGTTACCGGCACCGGTATGCCCCGGGCGCTGGCATAGTCAATGGCGTCCTCCCGGGAACGGATATCCCATTCCCGCCAGGGAGCCACTATTTTAAGATTGGGGTTCAGGGCTTTTATCGCCAGTTCAAAGCGGACCTGATCGTTGCCCTTTCCGGTGGCCCCGTGGGCTATTGCCTCGGCTCCTTCCTTCTCGGCTATCTCCACCAGTTTTTTTCCTATGAGCGGTCTGGCCATGGATGTGCCCAGCAGGTATTTACCCTCATAAATAGCGCCTGACCTCAGTGTGGGGAAAATGTAGTCCTCCACAAATTCCCTCTTCACGTCCTCTATGTATATCTTGCTGGCCCCGCTTTTGACGGCCTTTTCCTCCAGGGGGTCAAGCTCCTCGCCCTGGCCCAGGTCCGCCACCATGGCGATAACCTCATAACCATAGTTTTCCTTCAGCCAGGGGATGATGATGGACGTATCCAGTCCCCCGGAATATGCGAGCACAATCTTTTTCAATTCAACATCTCCCATCCCAAAAAGTGATAATTAATTTATTTATTTCTATTGATTAAACCCAGGGCGATCCAGGCCAGGGCAACCCCGGAAAACCAGCCCGCCAACTGCATGGGAAGTCCGGCGTAATCCTTTTTGGCCACCGCCAGAAGAATTATCAGCACAGTGCCGGCCACTGCCAGCATCAGTGACAAGCGTCCCCGGGGTTTTGGCGGAGGGCTTGCTTTTTTATTTTTTGTTTTTATATTCTTCGCTTTTTTGCCGAAAACCAGCACCCCCTGCTAATACGCGTTTTATTAACTACGCTCCTCGTAATATTTTATTCTAACCATTGGCACTACTCCTTACCATTATTCTAACAAAATGCGTTCGTGTCAATGGTTTGTCTAAACAACTTGCCTTAGCAGTCGAATATAATACCGGGGATGGCCGCATGAGAT
>CBEULQ010000518.1:0-2879 GCA_965543975.1 uncultured Desulfocucumis sp.
TTGTTGAGGGTGTGGAAGGCACCATTCCCAAATAAATTTTGGTTTTGATATTAATTAATAAGTTTAAGGGGCTGCTGGCGGGGAAGTCCTGCCAGCGCCCTGCTTTTAAAAGGGGAATGTATTAATGACCGTTCCGCTGGTGGAAATGCGGGGAATTACAAAAACCTTTCCCGGGGTACTGGCCAACGACAATGTTAATTTTACCGTCAGGCCGGGGGAGATTCATGCCCTGCTGGGGGAAAACGGCTCCGGCAAGAGCACACTGATGAGCATACTGTCGGGGCTTTACAGGCCGGATAAGGGAGAAATACTTGTGCGGGGCGAAGAGAAAATTTTCCGTTCGCCCAAAGACGCCATAACCGCCGGGATAGGCATGGTACACCAGCATTTTAAACTGGTGGACACATTTACAGTGGCGGAAAACATTATACTGGGAGACAAAGGTATACCCCTGTTTTTAAACAAAAAGCAAATCAGAGATAAAATTGGTGAAATGTCCTCGGAACTGGGTCTGGAAGTGAACCCGGAGGCCCGGGTATGGCAACTTTCCGTGGGGGAAAGGCAGCGGGTGGAAATAGTTAAAATGCTTTACAGGGGCTCCCAATTGCTGATTATGGACGAGCCCACCGCGGTATTGACACCCCAGGAAGCCCGGGAGCTTTTCAAAAATTTGAAAATAATGGCCGCCGGCGGCCGCTCGGTGGTCTTGATTACCCATAAACTGAACGAGGTTATGGCGGTGGCGGACCGGGTCACTGTTATGAAGTCCGGCAGGGCTACTGTCACCCTAACCGGGGAGCAGATATCAGAAAAGGAAATGGCCCGGCAGATGGTTGGCCGGGAGGTACTGTTGAATTATCAAAAGGAAAAGATCGTTCCCGGTGGTGTGGTGCTGGGCCTTAAGGGCGTAAGTTCGCTTAATGACCAGATGCGCAGGGGGCTGAATAATTTTTCCCTTGACGTCAGGGAAGGGGAAATTGTCGGGATTGCCGGTGTGGCGGGCAACGGCCAGAAGGAACTGGCCGAGATGCTGGCGGGGTTGCGCTGGGTCACTTCCGGGAAAATATTCATTGACGGTAAAGAGGTTACCAACCTTTCCCCAAGGGAGATTATGGATTTCGGAGTAAGTTATGTTCCGGAGGACAGGCTGGGTATGGGCCTGGTGCCCGAACTCAGCGGGACGGAAAATCTTATGCTGAAAAATTACAGGAAACCGGAAGTTGCGGGCCGCTGGCTGATCAAAGGACGGGAGGCCAAGCAGGCTGCAGAAAAGCTGGTAAAGGATTTTGACGTACGCATGCTCAGTCCCGGGCAGCCGGTGAAGATGCTTTCCGGGGGTAATTTGCAAAAACTATTGCTGGCCCGGGAAATTACGGCCAACCCCAGGATAATGGTGGTGGTTTACCCCTCCAGGGGGCTGGATGTGGGGGCTACGGAGGCGGTACACAGACTGCTGCTGGAGCAGAGGTTATCCGGGGCGGCAATTTTACTTATTTCCGAGGATCTGGAGGAAATATTCAAACTGAGCGACCGCATCGGGGTTTTATTTGAAGGGGAGCTGCAGGGTATCAGGATAACCGGGGAAACGAACCTTGAGGAAATAGGTCTGTTGATGATGGGTGCCGGAAAAATGAAAGGCGAGGCGTCATGAGCGGAAAACTGAATGTTGGAAGTTTTGTTCTGGAAAAAAGAGCTGCCCAATCGCCGCTAACAGTGGTAATAATAACACTGTTGTCGGTGCTTTTAGCCCTGTTTTTCGGGGGAATATTCCTGTACCTGACGGGGAATGACGCCCTGAAAGTGTACGGGGTGATGTTAAGCGGTGCTTTCGGGTCGTATTACGGCATTTCGGAAACAATAGTAAAAGCCATTCCCATCGCTCTCTGCGCCCTGGGAATATCCATAGCCTTTCGTATGCAACTCTGGAATATAGGTGCTGAGGGACAGCTCTACATGGGGGCGTTTGCCGCCAGTTGGGTCCCTTTAAGTTTTCCCGATATGCCGGCCCTGGTGGCTCTGCCCTTGATGATGCTGCTGGGCGCCCTGGCAGGAGGGCTGTGGTCTTACCTTCCCGCTATACCCAGAGCGTACCTGGGAGTAAATGAAATAATAACCACACTGATGCTTAATTACGTGGCAATATTGTGGGTGGATTATCTGGTTTACGGCCCGTGGAAAGACCCCGATGGATTTAATTTTCCCTTGAGCGCGCCTTTTCCGGACTGGGCCATGCTTCCCACCATCGGCGGCTCAAGGATTCACGCCGGGGTGCTTTTCGCCCTGGTGCTGGCGGTTTTGCTGTATGTGGTGCTTTTCCGGTCAAAGTGGGGATTTGAAATAAGGGTCATCGGCAGCAGTGAGACAGCCGCCCGTTATGCCGGTATGAATATTCGCCGCAATATACTGGCGGTTATGTTTATCAGCGGAGCCCTTTGCGGGTTGGCCGGCATGGCCGAAGTCAGCGGCATTACCGGCAGGCTCCAGCACGCCCTAAGCCCCGGCTATGGCTTCACCGCCATTATCGTGGCCTGGCTCAGTAAATTGAATCCCTTTACCATATTGCTGGTTTCGGTGCTTTTCGGAGGACTTCAGGTGGGCGGTTACCTGGTGCAGACCAGCGGGGTGCCTGCCACTGTGGCGTCCATGCTGCAGGGAGCCATACTTTTTTTTGTGCTGGGCGGCGACATATTTACAAATTACAGGATTGTAGCCCATAAACGGAAGGGAGTGACCTCGTGATGGCGGACGCGGCCGGGGGTAGCGTACTGATACCGATACTGGCGGCAGCCATTACCGCCGGAACTCCCATACTTTATGCCGCCCTGGGGGAACTGATAACCGAAAGGGCCGGCATCATCAACCTTGGTATAGAAGGAATA
>CBEULQ010000519.1:0-2875 GCA_965543975.1 uncultured Desulfocucumis sp.
AAGGAAGATTTGGTTGCCATATTATGGGCATCCCCCATGGAAAAGGAAATGCTTTACAAGCAGGCTAATGCGGTCAGAAGCCGGGTTATGGGGGATGAAGTACATTTAAGGGGAATTATCGAGTTTTCCAACCATTGCACGGAAAATTGCCTTTATTGCGGTCTGCGCAAGGGAAACAGGATATTGAGTCGCTACCGCATGGAACCCGGGGAAATACTGGAGGCCGCCCGGGAAGCAGCGAAGTGGGGGTTGAAAACCATAGTGCTGCAGAGCGGCCAGGATCCTTATTACACCGGAGAAATACTCAGCCGTCTGGTTTTTGAAATTAAAAGCCGTTTGGATGTTGCTGTTACCCTCTCTTTGGGTATTCGCTCCCGTGAGGATTTGATGCAATTAAAAAAGGCAGGGGCCGACAGGTATTTGATGAAGCACGAAACTGCGGATCCGGAATTGTTTGCTGCCATGCGCCCGGGGACGACGTTTAAAGACCGGCTAAACTGCATACATACTTTAAAAGAACTGGGTTACCAGGTGGGCTCCGGCAACATGGTAGGCCTGCCTGGCCAGACCACTGCCACCCTGGCCCGGGATTTGATTCTGCTTAGGGATCTTGATGTGGAAATGGCCGGTATAGGCCCCTTCGTGCCAAACCCTGCCACTCCGCTGGGGGGCAGCCCTGCGGGGTCAGTTGATGTTACATTGACGGTTCTGGCGGTGGCCCGGCTGCTTCTGCCCATGGCGCACCTGCCTGCCACAACCGCCCTGGAGACCATGCACAAGCAGGGGCGTAGGCTGGCTCTGGAGTGCGGAGCCAACGTAATAATGCCCAACGTAACTCCATTAAAATATCGCCGGGATTATGCCATATATCCCAACAAGGCGGGTTGTAAACTGGAGCCCCGGGACAGTGTAATAGAAATCCGCCGCCTTGTGGAAAATGTAGGTCGCCGGATAGGAGAGGGCTACGGCCACAGCCCGAAATTCCCAGGATAAAAATTAAGTTGAAAAAGTCAAGAGCCAGACGCTGGATGATTTGGAGGATTACCGCTATGGATTACCGTAAGGAAAAGGACTTTTTAGGCGAAGTGGAGGTGCCCCGGGACGCTTATTACGGGGTACATACCATAAGGGCTGCGGATAATTTCCGGGTGTCCGGCATCGGCACCCACAGCGTATTGATCCGGGCCATGGCCCAAGTAAAGCAGGCGGCTGCAGCGGCCAATGCCGCCGCTGGGCTGCTGGACCCCCGCATTGGTGAGGCTATCTTCAGGGCTGCCGGGGAAGTGGCCGGGGGTGGATTAAGTGACCAGTTTTTAGTGGATGCTTTACAGGGCGGGGCCGGTACCTCCGCCAACATGAATTTAAACGAGGTAATCGCCAATCGCGCCATCGAGCTGCTGGGGGGCGAGAGGGGTGACTACGGCATGGTTAACCCCTTAAGCCACGTTAATCTTTCCCAGTCTACCAATGATGTCTACCCCACTGCACTTAGAATTGCGGCCATAGGGTTGGTGCTGGAATTAAGCGAGGCTCTGGCAGGACTGCAGTCAGCCCTGCAGGAGAAGGAAGCGGAGTTTGCAGGCGTTATTAAACTGGGCCGCACCGAAATGCAGGACGCCGTGCCCATTACATTGGGGCAGGAGTTCAGCGCCTATGCCGAGGCCGTGGCCAGGGACCGCTGGCGGCTGTATAAAGTGGAAGAAAGGCTGCGGCAGGTTAATCTGGGGGGCACTGCTGTGGGTACCGGCCTGAATGCCGATCTTAATTATACATACATGGTTATAGAAGAGTTGAGAAATATCACGGGCTACGGGCTGTCCCGGGCGGAGAATACAGTTGACCTGACCCAGAATGCCGACGTATTTGTGGAGGTTTCCGGGCTGGTCAAAGCGGCGGCGGTGAATCTGGCCAAAATCGCCGGGGATCTCAGGCTGCTCTCTTCGGGTCCCCTGGGCGGTTTTGGGGAAGTCAGGCTTCCCCGCTGCCAGGCGGGTTCGTCCATCATGCCGGGGAAGGTTAACCCGGTAATTACGGAGATGGTTACCCAGGTTGCCTACCAGGTGATGGGAAATGACCAGGTTATCGCCATGGCCGCAAGCTCCGGGCAATTAGAGCTGAACGCGTTTTTGCCTCTGATAGCCCACAATCTTTTACAGTCTCTGGAAATACTAATAAACTGCGCTAATATTTTCGCTAAAAAATGCATTCGCGGTATAGAAGCCGACAGGGACAGGTGCAGGGACTGGCTGGAAAGAAGCCATGGCTATATTACGGCACTGGTTCCGGGCATCGGCTATGAAAAGGCTTCGGAACTGGTTAAAAGGGCCCTTGATGAGGGTAAGCAGTTGAAACAGGTTATAGCGGAAGAGGGGTTGATTCCGGAGAATAAACTGGAGGATATTTTTTCGCCAGGCCGACTTACCAGACCTGGATTTGCCATTAATTTAAATAAGGCAGGTGGTTTGAATGGAGCCGGGGGGGCTGAATGAAACGCCCAGGGGAAGCAGGTTGCATATAGCCATATTTGGCAGGAGGAACGCCGGTAAATCAAGCATTATCAACGCACTCACCAGACAGGAGGTGGCGATAGTATCCCATTATCCCGGCACTACCACCGACCCGGTATATAAATCCATGGAAATACTTCCCATTGGACCGGTGGTGGTAATTGACACGGCGGGTATAGACGATGTGGGAGAACTGGGAGAACTAAGGATTAAAAAGACTCTGGATGTGCTGCATAGAGCGGATTTAATGATTCTGGTGGTGGATCCGGGGCAGCAGCCGGGTTCGTACGAGCGGGATTTAATTGACAGGGCCAACAAACAAGGTGTACCGGTGGCGGGGGTAGTGAATAAAATTGACCTTTATCCGG
>CBEULQ010000520.1:0-2875 GCA_965543975.1 uncultured Desulfocucumis sp.
GGTTCTGGTATGTTGGCCGGCAAGGTCTTGCTTGTGGCCTGTATGTTTGTGGTAGCTATAATGTTCGTCAACCTGTTGGTAACATCAATTAAACATTCACATCAAACAGCTCACGTCAAGGAAAAGGCAGTACATTAAACAACGCCTAGATCATTAAGATGACGCTTGGTGGCGGAAATAAAATCGACGAACTTTTGCGCTGTTTCCTTCACATCTCCTTTTTCAACCAGATCAAAGGGCAGAAGCAGTTTAAACCTGTATTTTCCGGTGGCTTCAACCTTTGGCAGTTCACGTTCCAGATTACTCCCAATGTTTTTTTCTATTTTTTCCTTTCTGTCCAGCAGAGGCACAAATACCTGTTTTTTGTAGCCGTCCATTACCAGGTCCAAAACCAGCAACTCTTCTCCCTTGCGGGGCCCTTTCCGGGGCCTCGTTCTTCCTATGCGGTAGTATATATCGTTGTTGCCAAAAACTTTGACACATTTCCAGGATTCACTGATACCCAGGCTCTGGCCGGGAAGGGAGTAATTAATGTCTATGTCTCTTGCGGCCAGTAATTCCTTTGTCTGCTCCAAAACCATATCCAAAAACCGCTCAAAGGGTATTGCAGTCTGCTCCCGCTCCCTTACCCGTACCTTTATTCTCTCCCTGACCTGCTCCCTTTTTCCGGGAATAACTTCGGCTTCACCCTTGAGCCAACTTTCAAACCAATCCAATACTTTTTTATGATCAACCCCGGGACTGGAATCGGATTGCGAATTGTCGGACTCTTTGCTAAAATTTCGCAAAAAGGCTTTTTTTTGCCTGTTAAAAGCCTCGATAAAGTCTTTGTCGGTCACGATTAACCACTCCCCACAGACAGTTTAAGCCGGCCGGGGCGATTAAACCCTACTCCCTTGCCCCGGCCAGAGGAATACATCAAACATAAACATCCTTATCTTTAATGGAAAAGGAACACACCTTCTTGTATTGCCTTAAATTCCCTCCCATTTAATGCCCGGACACACCAAGAATACCGGAGGCTGCAACCGTCAACACTATAAGTTCTGCTATCACTATAACAGTATAGGGAACATCCTTTTTCTTTAAATAAGCGGGCAGCAGGATAAGGTAACCTCCGATGGTCAGTACACCCAGCAGGGCGATGCCAACGAAGTTGACGATATCACCATAGCCCAGCATTCCCAGCCAGGACCAGCCGTGTGGCACACCGGTGGCATGAAGGTAGTCGCTAACCTTCATACCCCAGTACTGAGGCATCTGGGAAGGGGGTATGAAAGCCTTCATAATTCCACTCATATACAGGGTAAAGGTCACAACCAGTATGGCTATCCCGCTCCAGGCGCCGTATAGAAGCAGATTGGCATATTTAATCTGTTCCTGGGGAACCTCTACCTTTTGAACCTGTTTTTTATCCTCGACTTTTTTTGCAGGACCGTGTTCGGCGACATTAATGTTTGCTTTGCTCATTTTTTTACGCCTCCTTCTCCCCTAAATACCCAGACCCTTTAACAGAGACCTTATACCTGCAAACAGCAGCATTACTATAACCAGGTACTTAACCATTTTGGGCTTAGCTCCGGCCAAAAGCCTGACGCCCACAAATGAACCCATCATAATGCCCAGCACGGAGGGAACTGCAATTATTGGAATTACCGCACCCTGGTTGAGGTATACCCAGGCGGCGGAAGTATCGGTTATAGATAGAAGAAATTTGCTGGAGCCCACCGCAACCTTCAGAGGCGCTCCCATCAGCATGTTCAGCACAGGGACATTTGCCCATCCGGCGCCTAGTCCGAACATACCGGCTATGGTGCCTATACCGCAGAACATAAGGAATCCCTGGGGAGTACGCCAAACAGTCCAGTCAATTTTCTTGCCTACGGAAGGTTCGTAATATGAGCCGGAAATTCCAAACAGCGCGGTAAGCTTGTCGGGAGCCCCAACCCGGGGAAATTCATTGTTCTTGGCAATTATAAACAAGAAGGCTATGGCCATGATGGTAACACCCATGGAAATCTGAACCACATTGGTCGGCAGCGCCAACCCCATGAAGGCTCCCAGGATGCTGAACGTTGAGGCGATCAATGCCACCGGTAGTGCCAGCCGCAGGTTGGCCAGGTTTAGTTTGAGAAGTCCGGGGCCCGCTGCCAGCGCTCCGGCCAAGGCAACAATCAATCCGGCGCCCCTTACAAAATCCAGGTGAAAAGGGAAAAATCCGGAAATAATCGGCGTATACAATACAGCACCGCCCACACCGGCCAGAACCGCCAATATCCCCATTATAAAGGTAGCAACAAAGAGGAGCAGGGGCCACATCCACCAGGGGGTCCCGGATCCGGCCGTAGCGGCTGCTGCAGCCGCTTGGCCCGCCTGGGAACCGGCGGCGGAGGCTGAAAGCATATTGCACGCATCAATGATTGACTGAAACATTTCCTCTCCCTCCAATATTACAATGTACTGACAACACCCGAAAAACACGTTAATAAATACAAAGTTATAAATTCCTAATTCTGTACGGGATATTTTTCATATTAGCTATTAGTACGACAAAGTACATTTGTTCCGGCATCCCTCCCTTACCTGATTGATTTGATTCCCTTGTAATCCGCTTACTGTTATTGTCGTCATTACAAATGCAGATACCGTGCCACCAAAAATGACCCCATTTATTAAGGGTTTGGGCACCACAGAAAAATCCGGAGGCGTTTTTATTGTTTGATATCACACAATCCCTTTGCAACATTTTAATAACACCCGGTTGTGAAGTTCATTACAACCGCATACAGGCTGTCTGTTATCATACACATATAAATATCATTCACAAACACTGCCTATGCCTTAATTCCTATCAACCCCCGGCAGCATGCTCATT